>NZ_JBMGUV010000023.1:0-91599 GCF_049058285.1 Lysinibacillus sp. UGB7 | reverse complement strand
ATCGAATATCTTGTATAGGATTTTTTAAAAGCTTCGAGTCCATGATAGTCATATCGTTTCACCCACTCCATAATCGTAATTCCATCGGTTTTCAGCAATCGTCCAATACTTTCATAGCTCTCTTTTTCTGATAAATAAAGTTCAATCGCATTTATTTTATCGTCTAGTGTAAATTTAACCATAAAAAAACTGCACCTCCAATTGTGGTGAAATGAACCCCGAACAGTGGACACTTTAAAAAGTGAACCTATTCGGGTTTTTTCATTTATATCATAGAACTTAATTGGTAACCAACATTTAAACGGATTTCGTTTAATATGGAGATTTTGTGAACCCTCCTACGAATAAATATTTGCAATCCGTAATGTGACATTTTCTGCCAAGTCTTTTTGCTATTATACTTTTGTACGCTAACTTATCTATGGGGAGTGAAGCAATGAGGAGTGTAACGATGAAGACCGAAAAGAAAGCAGAAGAAAATAAAAATACAGGTCGGTTTTCCGGCTATGGTTTAATCGGTTTTTATTTTAAAGGGAACCAATTTAATGACCTCTTGTTAATAACACAAAAAGGGGACGGTAATCTGTCTTTAGATAAAACTCAAATGACATCGTTACCTAGTATTCAAAACGAAAAGATTCAATCTGCTAGATGGCTGGGGTTTATTAAACCAGAACAAACAGATGAGTATGTATTTTTCACGCCATCTAACTATGAGATGTTAATCCAAATTGATAATCAAATTGTCAATTTAGGAAGTAAAATAACATTAGAAAAAGATAAAGTATATCCAATTCGCATTGAAAGTCGTTTTGAGAAAGATACAAATCATACAAAAACTTGCGAACTGTGTTGGACGTATTCTGAGAAGAAAGAAATTATTCCTGAGGTTTGTCTATTATCACCAGATTTTAAAAATACAGAATTTTATCCGCAAACTAGCTTGTTTGGTGATGTGGCTGATGATACTACTGATTCAGATCAAGATGGGATATTAGACGATTGGGAAATCAATGGCTATACGTTTGACGGCACAAATGTTGTTCAGTGGAGTCCTGATTATGAAGGAGCGTATACAAAGTATGTATCAAACCCTAAGCAAGCTAGTACAGCGGGAGATCCATATACTGATTTAGAAAAAATCACAGGAAACATGGACCGTGCTACGTCTTTAGAAGCTAGAAATCCATTAGTAGCAGCCTATCCACAGGTGGGAGTTAGTATGGAAAAACTGATTATATCTCAAAATTCTGATTTTACAACCTCTCAAGAAAATTCAACCTCCTCTAGTAAAACAGAATCAAATACGGAAAGCACTACTGCAGAAGCTGGTGCAGAGGGGAAAAAATTTATTGGTAAAATTACTGAGGGCTTCACACACACAACTTCAACAACACAAACAACTGAAGAAAGTACTGGAGAGCAAGTCCATATTAATACTGGTCAAGCTGCATATTTAAATGCGAATGTAAGATATTTTAACACTGGTACAGCTCCTATTTATCAAGTGACACCAACAAATAACTTTATCATAGAAGATGAAACAATTATAACGATTACAGCTCCACCTAGTAACATCGGTAACTCGCTTTCTCCCGGGGCAACATACCCGGATAAATCCTTACATGCTATGGCATTAACCGAGATAGAACCAGGAAAAGACTTTACAATACACTATGATAGTTTACAGAAACTGCAATCTGGTGAAAAATTCCTCATAGAAACAACCCAAATTAGTGGAAATGTAGATGATAATGATACAACTTGGGATAAATATATCACACAAATTGAATCATCTACTGCCTGTCTAATATTAGATACTGGGAATGAAGTATTGGAAAGAAGAGTAGCGGCAAAAAATTATTATGATTCACTTGATTATACGCCAGAAATTACTTTTAGAGATGCAATACAATCTGCTTTTTTAGCTATGAATGATGGAGGTAAACTGTTTTATAATGAAATTCCAATCTATGAAGAGCTCGTACAACTTATTTACGATCAACAGACAGCTGATGATTTTGAGAGCCAACTAGAAGAGAATCCAGATAAATCAATGTTCGATTTACTATTAAAACAAGGGATGAAGATTTTAATCAAAACACCTTGTGTTAGTTTTGACTGTAATGGTTCTGCAAGTGTTACAAGTAACGGAATTACCTGGACAGGTGCAACACACCAAGATAATATTGGAGTAGAAGGTGGATGTTTACAAGGAACTAGTGCTGGCGGAACATTACAAACACGATTAGACCCATATGGAAAATACGTTCTAAGCATGTATGCAAAATCTATAGATACAAATCCAACAGTAGAAATAGGAATGATGTGTTCAACAAATAGCAAGAAAAAAACTTGTGAAGTTCAACTAAATTCCGATTGGCAAAGAATAGATTTTGAATTTACCCTTCTTGATGATGCAACTATAGCTGATCAAATTTGTGTCAGTTCAGACAATGGGGATATTTATTTTGATGACATTACAATCACAAAATTTGAAACGTTAACAAGTGATATAACAGAACAAATCGTACAAAAAGCACATTCTGTTACGCGGTGGAATACATCAACGGTTCCGGGTCATTCATACGTTGATTCCGTAGAATTCAAAATTAATCCAGAGTATATATGTGATTACGAATTAGTTGTTAGCAATACAAGTCATGGAACTGCTAGTTGTGAAATAAAAGAGGATGGTACTCTAACTATAAATTTTTCTAACTACAATATTCATGATATTGATATTGGATGTAAAATTCAAGTTAATGCTATATATAAGAATGACCCAACAGTTAAATCTATAGTAGCCTTGTGGTACAATCAACAAAATGTAGATATAAAAGGCTGGCAAAGACTTATAATGAATGGAACTATAAATTTTTATGAGGAAGGGGATCCAGGTAATGAAATAGAGCCTTATGGTTGGATTAAGTTTTATTCTACAGACTTAGAAATCCAAAAAGCCAATGAAGTTACTATATGGAGCAAGTCAGATGGTTCTAGTCAAGAACAAGCGTCTATTACGAACTTAGAGTTTTATGCACCTGGTACTGGTAATTATACTTTTTATGGAGATGTAAAAGAAGATGATAGTACAAGTAAAGATGAAGTGCTCGCAGATCCTAATAAACCAGTGAATGTTGGACCACCTGATACGACTGTTGAATTTTATGGTCCTGACGCTGGAAATGATCATGTTAATATTCAATTTTCAATAACTTACCCATAATATTTAACTTTCAAGCCTCAAAAACATCCGTTTTTGAGGCTTTTTTATGTGTAAATATACTGATTTTATCAGTCTCAAAACCTATGTAATTGGCACATTGGTTTCTTATTCTTTGGATGGTTCGCCAGCTATGAAAACTGAAGTAGAGAACTTTATTGCCAAGGCTGTAAAGGATGAAATCATTCTGGAATCTCATTTGAAAGATTTACAGAATGGTGTGATGACAAGCGACTGATTGTTAGGTTTGTATATTACGATTCAAAATAACCGCTAAGCGGATAACACAGATTCGTTATCTTCAGCTTAGCGGTTTTTATATAACTACGCCCAAAGAGGTTTAAAGAAGAAATATTTATTAAGTTTAAGCTTGTAAAATTCAGTGCAGTTTGATGTGCGGCAATGATTTCGGTACTAAAACAACTCATCATCATGGTTACGGCAGAAAAAATACTGGTTTCTGCAAATAAAGATACGCCAATTGGTACACCAATCATTAAAATTTCCTTCCAGCGTAGCCATTCAAGCTTTGGCCATTCGTGAAAAATACGGAAACGTTCAAAAGGTATCCGTTTCGCCACAATCCATACTGTGAAAAAGAATATCAACCAGTAGGTAATAGCAGTAGCCACGCCAGCTCCAATACCACCAAGTTCAGGTGCGCCAAACTTACCAAAAATAAATATGTAATTGAACAAAATATTAATCGGTGTTGCGAGCAATGTGATAATCATCGCCACCCTTGTTTGCCCAAGTGCATCGATGAAACAGTGCAGTACAAAAAATAAAAATAACGGTAACAACCCAGCACACATAGCGTAAATATAGGATTTAGCAATGTGATGTACTGTTGTTTCAAGCTGCATAATGCCAAGAATCCTGTCAATGCTTGTTATTAATAAGATAGAAATAATAATGACAATCACAATGGCGACATATCAGCTTGTTGTACGGCTTTTTTCGCATCCAATTCTTTTTTAGCACCAACAAGTTGGGAGACAATGGGCGTAATGGCTAATAAAATCCCTGAAAGTCCTGTGTAGACAGGCATCCAAATGGATGAACCGATGGAAACGCCAGCTAAATCTGTTGTACCATAGCGGCTTGACATTAAAATATGGAAGAATGAGATTAAATATATGGCCACTTGTGTTACAAAATCGGTACAATCATTTTCAGCATTAACACATATTTTGCTTTCAAGGTCGTTGTTTCGTACATAATGCATCTTCCTTTTACTTTATTCACTTGAAGATCGTGCTGTCCAATATGCCCTTTTTATAATAATCTAAAAGGTTGAATGGCAAAATCCGTCTTGGTCCGTAGGTAAGCAGCACGCCTGTGTGACGATACATTACGAGGTGATACCAGTGGATATACTGATGGGTGTTTAATCATAATGAACTAGTATAGCATATAGATAGTACAATGGAGCAAAAATTAAAGGCTTCATCTATATCTTTTCGTCCGCATATAGTAAAATAAAAGACTGTAAACGAAAAAGTAGCAATTGCTACTATGGCTTTTTAGGAATAGGAGAATTTACGTGAAACAACAAACAATCATTTTAACCGGTGGTGGGACAGCAGGCCATGTATCACTCAACCAAGCGATACTACCGTCTTTACTTGAACTAGGTTATGATGTCCACTATATTGGTTCAGAGCAAGGTATTGAAAAAGAATTAATCGGCGAGGCATTTCCTAATGTTCCGTTTTATGGGATATCAAGTGGAAAATTGCGTCGTTATTTCTCAATGAAAAATTTTACGGATCCTTTTAAAGTACTTGCTGGAATCATGCAGGCTTTTCGTATCATCAAAAAAGTAAAACCCCAGGTCATTTTTTCAAAAGGCGGCTTTGTCTCTGTGCCAGTCGTGATGGCGGCTAAAGTTGCAGGCGTTCCAGTCGTTATTCATGAATCAGATGTAACGCCCGGCTTGGCAAATAAAATTGCCCTACCATTTGCGTCACATATCTTTACTATTTTTGAAGAAACGCTTCAGCATTTACCACAAGAAAAGGCTACTTGTACAGGTTCGATTATTCGTCAAGAGCTATTTATAGGTGACAAAGCGAAGGGGCTATCGCTTTGTGGCTTTACAGCGTCAAAACCAGTACTTCTTGTAATGGGCGGGAGTCTAGGATCGGTTGTCTTAAATGATGCACTCCGTCAAAACTTGCCCGAACTATTACAAACCTTCCAAGTGATACATCTATGCGGCAAAGGAAATAACGACCAAACACTGAGTTCTCTGCCGGGCTACAAGCAATTTGAATATGTTACAACAGAATTACCTGATTTACTGCATGCGGCAGATTTTGTCGTATCGCGTGCAGGATCCAATTCGATTTTCGAATTTTTAGCACTTCATAAGCCGATGTTATTAATCCCACTTTCTGCACAAAAAAGTCGGGGTGACCAAATTTTAAACGCCAAGTTATTTAAAAAACAAGGCTATGCAGAAGTATTACAAGAAGATGAATTAACAAAGGAAACGTTTATCAAGTCCGTGCATACGTTAACAGCACGTAAATCAGCAATGACTGCAACGATGGAAAAAACCCAAAGACCGAAAACGCCAGATGAGATGGCAAAATTAATTTTGCAATATAAAAAATAGAAAAAGCTATGTGTTCTGTCTCAGCTGACAGAATACATAGCTTCTTTTCGTTGAAAGAATGAGATGTACCACTACATCGCTTGTTCTTCGCCTTCTTGCAATTGATTGGCAGTTGTCAGGTAGAACAAATCACGAGGTATTTTATATAGATCGAATTGTGCTTCTCCACCATTCACTTGTGCTAATAAAGTAGGATGACTCTCGTTAGCATTGATGACGTATGGCAATTTTAAAGCAGCTCGATGAGATTTTGTATTTTCAACTCGAATACGGAGAAACACCGTATGGAAATTATAATCAAAGAATAATTCATTCAAAAATAACATTTTAGCCTTTTGGTTATAACCTTTACCTTGATAAGGGAGTCCTATCCACGTTCCGAGAAAGCCAGCACCGTCTTCGACATCATGAATGCTAATGGTGCCGATTGGTTGACCCCAATCATCAGTTATTGTCCTAGATACAGCGAGTCCTCTCGCTTCATCTTCAATCAGTTGTTTTGTCATAAACCAATACTCATCAGCAGTTGCGGCTTTTTGACGAACAAAAGGGAAAACAGAAGGGTGTGATAATAGCTCATAAAGCTCTGTACATTCATGTAGGTCTCGATGTTTAAGCATACGAAACGCCTCCTTTACTAGGGTAGTTAAAACAATTCCGTTGAAGCATAAAGAAGAAAACTAAAATTCGTACTGGAATTAAAAACCCAAAGAACTAGACGTTATAACTATGAAATCCATAATCTCCCGCTGTCTTACTGATTTTGCGACCATACCGAAAAATGGCTAGTTTTTTTAATATAATATAACAAACCTACTGCTTAATGCAATTAATTTACTCGTTAAAACAAAAATTAAGTTTAATAATTATTTAATTCTGAAAATACTAAATATTTGATAAATTTTTTATGGGCATAAAGTACATCATAGTAATTAAATCCAATTAATTGATTAATATAACATTCCATTTGTATTATTTAATATACTTTTAAAATTGGAAATCATCAATTTTTATCCATAAAAGGATAGAAAATTTCTTTTTGAAGAAAGTTAATCTTCTGTAAATATGTTATAATAGTAACATGGATTTTTTTGTATATATCCGTTGTTTTATTGCGATTCTATAGACAACAGCGACTTATTATGGGAGGTGACAGCATGGAGTATTTTTTAAGTGAAGCGCATTTTAATCAGCTATTCATCGGCAAAGATTTTGTCTATCTCATGAAAAGAGTTGAGGACGATTATCAATATATTCGCTTAAATCAAGCAGCGCAATCACTATTATCAAAAGAAGCCATCGGGAAAATGCTTTCTGCAATCTCCTCTCGTCGTAATTTTGCCATTATTCAAGAAAATTATCATCAAGCAATCGCTCTTAATGCGCAGGTCGATTATATGGATTATGCATATTTTGACTCGGAAGTTCGAAAATACGAGACTTCTGTCCGACCAATTCAGTTCGGTAATGACCATTATATTTTAGCTATTACAAAAGAAATCTTATATGACAGAAACATTGAAGATAAGTTTTTGTTTATGCGATCAATGTTTGATCATGCATTTTTTTCAACGGTCATTTTATCAGCGGATGGTGTTATCTATGAAGCGAATGCAAGCTTCATGGAAGACTTTGAGTTAAGTAATGACACATTGAAACATCAACTGTTTATTGATTTACCAATTATTCCGCAAGAAGAAATTGAAAACATACAACACTATTTAAAAAGAGCTGCTTTGGGTGAAAATATCGAGGAGAAGCTTATCAAGTTTCATACACTGGAAAAAAGACAACGCATGTATTTGGTGTCGCTTTCTCCAGTTATGCTGGGAGATAATTCGTTTGCGATATTTCTCATCATGCAAGATTTCACGCAATTTACTGAGCAAAAGGCGGAATTACGTTCGAAATCCCATGGACTTGAAGTCTTCAAGGCTGCCTTAAATTCGGCAACATCTATTGCGATTTTAGATATTGAAGGTAACATCGTTGAAGTAAATGAATTGTTTTTACAAGCTTCAGGATTTACAGCGAGTGAGCTTATTGGCCAACCCTATAATTTAATTGAACCGCGTTATCATACAGAAAACTTTTTACAAACGATAAACGAAACACTTGATGAAGGGGAGATTTGGCGAGGCGAGTTGTGCTACCGTACTAAATACCATGCGGATTATTGGGTAGAGGCAGCCATTGTACCGTTGAAGAATGAATTTGGCAAAGTTGAACAATATTTATCCATTAACTATGATATTACGGACAAGAAAAGAATGTTAACGGAATTAAAAAATATTGAACGAACATTTCGTCTCATCACGGAAAATACAAATGATTTAATTGTTATTACGAACGAAGATGGCATTATTATTTATGCTTCGCCGTCCTATCGAATTTACCTGGGCTACGAAATTGTGGAATTACAAGGGCAGTTTTACAGTAACATTGTCGATATGGAGAGTAAAAAGGCATGGCAAACATTTTTAAATAATTTTACTGGTCAAACAGATACACAATTAGAACTTTTATTGAAGGCAAAAGATGGTACACCTGTTTGGACAGAAGGGAATGTCACTGTCGTACATGATCCAGAGCGTGAAACGGTTTCTCAAATTATGATGGTTTCACGTGAAATCACACACCGGAAAGAACGAGAAAATGACCTGTTATATTTAGCCTATCATGATAGCTTAACGCAATTACCTAATCGCCGTTATCTAATGAAGGAATTTCCTAAAATATTAGCGGATGCGCATACGAATAATGTGTGTTTAGCCATGCTTTACATTGATGGGGACGATTTTAAAGTTGTAAATGACCAATTTGGGCATGATACGGGTGATGACTTTATTTGTAACTTTGGCCATGTCTTAATCGCATCGGTTCGTAGTCATGATTTAGTTATTCGTATCGGAGGCGATGAATTTATTATCGTTTTAACGGGGTTAACGAGAGATCATGAGGCACGAAATGCACAAATGATGCATATTATTGATCGTATTCGCAATGGATTGAAAAAGGGGTGGACCATTAATCATCGTCATTTTGCGCCCACCGCCTCAATAGGCATTGCGTATTTTCCAGATCATGCCAAAACATTGGACGCGCTAATAGACTTAGCAGACCAAGCGTTATATAAAGCGAAAGAATTTGGGAAGAATAAATTATATATAACTGAAACGCACTAGAAAAAGTCTGTACGAACGAGTATTTACTTGTGGTACAGACTTTTTAGTTGGTGTTATGCTATAGCAGAGGTCATAATTGTAGCAGTTATTTTGAAATAGAAGGTGATGACATGCCTAAAAAGATATTATTAGTAGAAGATGAGAAACATATTGCGCGTTTTGTTGAATTAGAATTACAGCATGAGGGTTACATAGTTACGGTCGCTTTTGAAGGTCGTGAAGGATTGGCACTTGCTTCGTCAGAGGATTTTGATGTGATATTACTAGATGTTATGCTTCCAGGTTTAAATGGAATTGAAATTTGCCGCCGTGTACGCACTCAATCCGCAGTGCCGATTATTTTACTAACTGCACGAGATGCTGTAATGGATCGAGTAGCTGGCTTAGATGCAGGCGCAGATGATTACATTGTCAAGCCATTTGCCATTGAAGAACTACTTGCAAGAATTCGTACAATTTTGCGACGTGTTACACCAGAAGAAAAAACAGGTGGAACATTAGATTTCCGTGATATTGCCATTGACATTGCGGCTTATGAGGTCTTTGTACAAGGTGAAAAGCTTGACTTAACAAAAACCGAATATGATTTGCTAAAGCTATTAATAGAACATAAAAACAAAGTTTGTACACGTGAACTGATTTTAACTTCTGTGTGGGGTTATGATACAGACATTGAGACGAATGTGGTTGATGTATATATCCGCCATTTACGGACAAAACTGCCGGGTGATATGAATGCCTATATCGAAACGGTCCGAGGAGTAGGGTATGTGATGCGTGAATGATGAAATTAAAAGAATACTTTCTCAACCAATCATTACAAAGAAAATGGATGTTCACTTCTAGTGCCGTCATTTTTTTTAGCTATGCCATTATTTGTATTGTGGTGTATGTATCACTTCATACATGGTTATTAAATGATGAAGAAAGTAAAGTAAGGCGGACAAGCGATGACTTAGTGTCTTTTTTAGAGTCACAGGGTCCTAATATTTCGATTCAGCAAATTCAGCAAAACACGGGGCTACTAAACTCAATTGCGGATCGCAATCAATCCGTAAGACTATTTAATATAGATGGAATTGAGATTTTGCGAATTAATGGTACTTCTCAAAAAGCACCGCTCACACCAATGCAAGAAATTATACAAATGACGGTTGATAAAAAAGATGTCTTTGTTGCCAATGAACCCGTTCGCCTTGGTTTTTTTCAAGGCTATATTCAAGTCATTCACCCGCTAACGGGCTTTGAATCACTTATGCAATACTTGCTGACAGCAATGCTTATTGCGGGTGTTGGGGCGCTGCTATTATCTGGTTCAATCGGTTTTTATCTAGCGAATCATTTAATGAAACCACTTCATGCACTACGCTCATCTATGAATATGGTGATGGATAATGGGTTTAACGAACCTATACAACTGTCGTATACATCACATGATGAAATTGGTGATCTATTAAAAATGTACAATGCGATGATGAATGAACTACAAATTTCATTTACACAGCAGCAACAATTTGTCGCAGATGCTTCACACGAATTACGTACGCCTATTCAAGCAATTGAAGGGCATCTATCCCTGTTGAAAAGATGGGGCAAGGATGATCCAGTAATTTTAGCAGAATCCATCGATACCTCACTAACGGAAATTGCACGCATGCGTAAGATGATAGAAGAACTATTACAGCTTGCGCGACGTGAGGAAAAGGACGACATGAGTGAGGCGGATGCAATCGAAGTTTTACAAGGAGTCATTTCAGAAATAGAACTGTTACATCCACAAGCTCGAATAACGCTGTCGAATAATGGTGAAATCGGTCGTTTATTTATAACTGAAAATGCACTTAGTCAAATTGTTCGTAATATAATAGAGAATGCAATTCGTTATTGTGAAAAAATTCCTGAGGTCAATATTTCGATTTCCGCAGATGACAAAGAAGCGCATTTGCAAATAGCAGACAATGGGATTGGTATAGAGGAAGAAAACCTTCCATTTATCTTTGATCGTTTTTATCGTATTGATGAGGCAAGAAATCGTCAAATTGGCGGTACTGGCTTAGGTTTAAGTATTTCAAAATTGTTACTTGAAAAATATAACGCCTCTATAGAAGTCAAGAGCGAGAAGAATGTTGGAACCGTTTTCTTTGTGAAAATACCGCTGAAATATTAAGAAAAGTACACGCTTTATTTCATAATTCTATTCTTTGGGAAAAAAATTGCTTAATTTGCTGAAAAGAGTTGTATTTTCTGTGAAGAGTAGTAAGATTGAGATGGAAAAAACGTTCATTAAATTATGGATAAGTAGTGTCAAACATCCTTTTAATGAGCGAAGAAATATTATATAATTAATTGTAATTTAATTAATGGAACTGCCGATAGGCAAAATTTGGAGGTCATTTTTCATGTCGAACAACGTTACAACTGTAAGTTCTCCATGGTCAGCTTTCTCTGGTCCTAACCTAGGATATGTGATGGAGCAATACGACTTATTCTTACAGTCTCCTGAAGAAGTAGAACCGGAGTTAGTATCATTATTCCAACAATTTGGTGCACCAGTAGTAGCAGAGGGTGAAGGAGCTGTAGTAGGTAACTCAGCCGCTCCTGCAAGCGACTACAAAAAAGTATTAGCAGCTGTTAAATTAGCAGATACAATTCGTGCACACGGTCATTTGGCAGCAGATATCTATCCACTAAAAAACCGAGCACTTCAAACAGCTCAAATTGAAGAAAGCGCGTTCAACTTAAGCTCAGCGGATTTAGCTGAAATTCCTGCTGCTGTCTTCTTCAAAGATGTGCCAGCAGGCGTGAAAAATGGTAAGGATGCTATCGATTACTTAAAATCTGTTTATACAGATAAAGTAGCATTTGAATACGGTCACGTAATGGCTACAGAAGAACGTGAGTGGATTCAAGCACAAATTGAATCTGGTTCTTTAAAACAAACATTAGCTTCTGATGAGAAAAAAGCGTTATTAGACCGTTTAACACGCGTTGAAAACTTTGAGAAATTTATTCATAAAACATTCGTTGGTCAAAAACGTTTCTCAGGTGAAGGTCTTGATACACAAATTATCCTTTTCGATGAAATTTTAAAAACAGCAGAAACAAGCAACGTCGAGAATGTGCGTATTGGTATGGCGCACCGTGGTCGTTTAAATGTACTTACACATATTTTAAATAAACCATATGATATGATGTTCTCTGACTTTGCGCACGTTTCAAATGAATTATTTTTACCAGAACATGGTCGTCTTGAAATTACAAAAGGTTGGACTGGCGACGTGAAATACCATATGGGTGCTTCATATAATCGTGAGTCTGGTATGAATGTAAAACTTGCTTATAACCCATCTCACTTAGAAGTTGGAAACCCAGTTGTTTTAGGTTCTACACGTGCAACTCAAGATGACACTTCTAAACCAGGGCAAGCTGTTCATAACCCAGGAAAAGGATTAGGAATCCTTGTGCATGGTGATGCTGCATTCCCAGGTCAAGGGATTGTTACAGAGGTGTTAAACTATGCGAAAACAGAAGGTTTCTCAACTGGCGGAACAATTCATATCATTGCCAACAATATGATCGGATTCACTACGGAGTTACATGACTCTCGTTCGTCTGTCTATTCTTCTGACCCAGCAAAAGGTTACGAAGTACCTGTTGTGCACGTTAACGCAGATGTGCCGGAAGCGGTTGTACAAGTAGGACGTTTTGCGGCTAGCTACCGTCAAAAATTTGGGAAAGATATTATCGTCGATTTGATTGGTTACCGTCGTCATGGACATAATGAAACGGATGATCCAACAGTAACGAACCCAGAAGTATATAAACTAGTATCTAAACATGAAACTGTACGTGCTTTATATGGTACTCAATTAGTTGCTGAAGGCGTTGTTTCTAATGATGACGTAACTGCACTTGATTCAGCTATCTATGCAGAAATGCAAGCCGCTTATGACCATGTGAAAGAAATGGCAGATAAAGATGAGCATACACATTTAGAAATGCCGGAAGAATTAAAAGTAGCATTCCCTCAAATCGAAACAGCTGTAGGTGCTGATCGATTAGATAAAATTAACGAAGAGCTTTTAGTATTTGAGCAAGACTTCCAACCACAAAATAAACTTGGTAAAATTTTAGATAAACGTCGTGATGCTTTTGCATCTGCAAAAATCGACTGGGGCCATGCTGAAACTTTAGCATATGCTACAATTATTCAAGATGGCACACCTGTTCGTTTTACTGGGCAAGACGCACAACGTGGTACGTTCTCACAACGTCACTTAGTGCTACATGACAAAAACAACGGTAATGTATTCACACCACTTCACCATATTTCAGGGGCAAGTGCATCATTTACAGTGCACAACTCACCGCTTACTGAAGCTGGGGTAGTAGGATTTGAATATGGTTACAACTTAGAAAAAGGGAATGTATTATCAGTTTGGGAAGCACAATTTGGTGACTTTGCGAACATGGCGCAAGTAATGTTTGACAACTTCATTTCAGGGGCACGCTCTAAATGGGGTCAAAAATCTGGTTTCGTTATTCTTTTACCTCACGGCTATGAAGGGCAAGGTCCTGAACACTCTTCAAGTCGTGTGGAACGTTACTTACAAATGTCAGCTGAAAATAACTGGTTTGTAGCAAACTGCTCGAATGCAGGTAACTACTACCACTTATTACGCCGTCAAGCAGCAATGCTTGAAACAGAAGGAGTACGTCCACTTGTAGTCGTATCGCCAAAATCATTACTGCGTCACCCATTAGCAGCAGCGAATGCTGAACAATTAGCAAATGGCTCATTCCAAGAAGTAATTGAGCAACCTGGTTTAGGTAATAAAACTAAATCTGTAGAACGTATTGTATTGGGTACTGGTAAAGTAATGATCGATTTAGCAGACCGCGTAAAAGATGGAGAAAGCTTCGATCACGTACACATTGTGCGTGTAGAACAACTTTACCCATTCCCAACAGCGCAAGTAGCTGATATTATAGCTAAGTATCCAAATGTAAAAGAGATTGCTTGGGTACAAGAAGAGCCTAAAAATCAAGGTGCTTGGAATTACGCATTAGAAACATTATATGAACTTTCTGAAGGTAAAAAGCTTCGTTATGTAGGGCGTCCTGCAATGAGCTCGACTTCAGAAGGCGATGCAGATTCTCATAAAGCAGCTCAGGCAGCAATTATTGATGAAGCGGTTGCTGAATCAGTAAAAGTAAAATAAACAGATAATGATCACTGAAAACGGGGCTATTTGCCTTAGGCGGTAGCCCTTTTATGTGCATTATGCACGTTAATCAAAGGAGGAAATGAAAGTGGCTGAAATTAAAGTCCCTGAATTAGCAGAATCGATTACAGAAGGTAGTATCGCACAGTGGGTAAAAAAAGTGGGCGACCGCATTGAAAAAGGTGAATTCATCGTTGAACTTGAAACAGATAAAGTAAACGCTGAAATCATTTCAGAAGAAGCGGGTGTGTTAACACAAATTTTAGCTGAAGAAGGCGATACTGTTCTTGTAGGTCAAGTTATTGCAGTTGTAGAAGCTGGCGAAGGTGCAGCTCCTACTCCAGCAGCTCCAGTAGCAGCAGTGACACCTGCAGCACCACAAGCAGCTCCTGCTCCGGTAGCAGCAGCTCCAGTTGTAGAAGAAACTTCTGGTGAGCGTGTAATCGCATCTCCAGCAGCTCGTAAACTTGCGCGTGAAAAAGGCATTGACCTTGCTGCTGTATCTCCAGTAGATCCACAAGGGCGTGTACGTGTACAAGATGTTGCAGCTCATGGTACAGCACCAGTGGCAACACCACAAGCATCTCCAGCAGCACCTAAAGCAGTAGCGGCTGTTGACGAATCACGAGTGACAGTTGAAAAAATGAGCCGTCGTCGTCAAACAATTGCAAAACGTTTACTTGAAGTTAAGCAATCAACTGCTATGTTAACAACATTTAACGAAGTAGACATGACGAACGTTATGGCATTACGTTCTCGTAAAAAAGACCAATTCTTTGAATCAACAGGCTCTAAACTTGGATTCATGTCATTCTTTACAAAAGCTGTAGTGGCAGCTCTTAAAAAATACCCATATGTCAACGCACAAATTGTTGGTGATGAAATTCACTTAAACAACTTCTACGATATCGGTGTAGCTGTATCAACTGAAGAAGGTTTAGTAGTACCAGTTGTACGCGATGCTGACCGTAAAAACTTTGCTGAAATTGAAGATTCAATTGCAGACTTAGCGAAAAAAGCACGCGACAAAAAATTAGGCTTAAGTGACCTATCTGGTGGTTCATTCACAATCACTAACGGTGGTGTATTCGGCTCATTAATGTCTACACCAATTATGAACGGTACACAAGCAGCTATCCTTGGCATGCATACGATTAAAAAACGCCCAGTTGAAGTTGATGGCGAAGTTGCAATCCGTCCAATGATGTACCTAGCATTATCTTATGACCACCGTATTATTGATGGTAAAGATTCTGTAGGCTTCCTTAAAACTGTTAAAGAATTACTTGAAAATCCAGAAGATTTATTGTTAAATTCTTAAGAAAAGTAGTAAACTCCTCCAAAGCTTTGGAGGAGTTTTTTCGTATCAGTAAATATGTGGTATTTATTTTGGAAAAAACGGGATTTTTTAATAGAAAATTACTAAAAACCCATATTTAGAATTAAATCATTAGTCTGAAAAATGATAAAATTCGCTTGACGTATAGACTATTTTTATAGTAGTATCTAAATATCAATTAAATAAATAAACCTCACGTTCTATTGTGAGGTAGAGGCGCGATATTTATTAGTTCATTGTTGAGTTTAAGCAAGCGAGGACGCAATGAAGAAGGAAATGTCGCCGAAGCATAAAAGGAGCTCGTACTTTTATGCTGGGTCTGCAGTGAATAAGTGCAGGACTGTCCTAGTAAATATAATTCCAGTTTACTAGGTTGTGCTATCTCGGAAACATGGAAATTATAGTGAGGATTTGGGCAACTGTTAATAAAAGGTACGACCTAAGTTCTGAACTTAGGTCGTTTTTTTGTACAGTTGTTTTATTTTTTTACAGAAAAGGGGAGTTTTGGATGAAAAGAAAATGGTTGTTATTTATGTTCGCTGCAATGACTGCAATTGTATTAGCTGCATGTGGTGCTGGCGACAAAAAAGAAAAGACGACTGGAGACGTTGGTACGGACGAAGAAGGTGGCGAATTCCGTGTAGGTATGGAGGCAGGCTATCCTCCATTTAACTGGACACAGCAAGGCGATGCAAATGGTGCTGTGAAAATTGCTGATAATGCAGAGTATGCCGGCGGTTACGATGTACAAATGGCGAAAAAAATGGCTGAAGGTTTAGGGAAAGAATTAGTAATTGTGAAACTTGAATGGGACGGTCTAGTGCCAGCATTACAATCAAATAAAATTGATGCCATTGTGGCTGGCATGTCTCCTACAAAGGAACGTAAGCAAACAATTGACTTCACTGAGAATTACTACACATCAGATTTTGTTATGGTTATTAAAAAAGGTAGCAAGTTTGAAAATGCCAAATCAATCCAAGACTTTTCAGGTGCTAAAGTTACATCTCAATTAAACACTTCTAACTACAACGTAATCGATCAAATCAAAGGTGTTAACAAACAGACAGCAATGGAAAACTTCTCAGCAATGCGTGTTGCATTAGAGGCTGGTAAAATCGATGGCTATGTAGCTGAACGACCTGAAGGTATCTCAGCTGCAGCTGCAAATGAAAACTTTGCATTTGTGTCATTTGAAGAAGGCTTTGATACAGATATCTCAAATACGTCTATTGCGGTTGGTTTACGTAAAGAAGATGCTAATTTAGATAAAATCAATGAAATTCTAAAAGGCATTTCAGATGATGATCGACAAAAGATTATGGAAGATGCAATTCTTCAACAACCAGCAGCACAATAACGTGGTTGCACGGGCAACTTAGCCCGTGCAGTCTATGACGATTTTTATTCGGTGAAGCCTCATTGAATAGTAGTAATGTCTTGGGTGAAAGTCACATAATTTGAAAGAAGCATGCTCAATTCAAATGTAAGACATTTTAGGCCGAGACAAAATTGATATGAACAAGCAACAAGAAGTTGTTAGGAGGAGCATCATGAGTTTTGAATGGATTATTTCTATTATAGAAAACAACTGGCAAATGTTTTTACGGGGTGCGTATTATACGTTACTTATTTCAACGATTAGTACAATTATTGGTGCATTCATCGGATTTTTCATTGGGATTATGCATACCATTCCAACACGTAAAAAGGGCGTAAAGCATTACATTTTAAAGCTTTTTAACTTTATATTGACATGCTACGTTGAATTTTTCCGTGGTACACCAATGATTGTACAAGCTATGGTGGTCTATTACGGATTAGACATTGCATTTGGTATTGATATGCACTTTATTACAGCTGGTATTTTAGTAGTTTCTCTAAATACAGGTGCATACATGGCTGAAATCGTACGGGGTGGTATTGTTTCTATTGATAGAGGACAATATGAAGCAGCTTCTGCGATTGGTATGAATCATTTCCAAATTATGATGCATGTTGTCTTACCACAAGTGGCCCGTAACATTTTACCTGCGACAGGTAATCAATTAATTATGAATATTAAAGATACAGCGGTATTAAATGTTATTGGTGTAACGGAATTATTTTTCCAAACAAAATCTGTTGCCGGCAATAATTTCCGTTATTTTGAATCGTTCTTCGTCGCATGTGTATTGTACTTTATCATGACATTTACAGCATCACGTATTTTATTGTATGTAGAAAAAAGACTTGATGGCCCAGATGCCTATCAAAAAGAACAGAAAGAAACAGTATAGGGGGACGCACAAATGGCAGTCATTCAAATTGAACATTTAAGTAAATCATTTGGACGTAACCAAGTGTTAAAAGATGTAAATTTCCAGGTTGAAAAAGGAGAGGTTGTATGTTTAATCGGTTCTTCAGGATCTGGTAAATCAACACTACTGCGCTGTATTAATTTATTAGAAATGCCAAGTGGTGGTCAAATAATTTTCAAGGGCGAAAATATTTTAGATGAAAAACATAATATTCAAGAATATCGTACGCATTTAGGAATGGTATTCCAGCAGTTTAACTTGTTTAATAATCATGATGTTCTAAAAAATTGTACAGTTGGTCAAATCAAAGTGTTAAAACGTTCGAAAGAGGAAGCTGAGAAAACGGCTTTAAAATACCTTGAAATCGTTGGTATGGCACAATACGTTAATGCGAAGCCTCGTCAGCTATCTGGTGGTCAAAAACAGCGTGTTGCCATAGCAAGGGCATTGTCGATGAATCCCGAAGTAATGCTTTTTGATGAACCAACGTCTGCCCTAGATCCTGAGATGGTCGGGGAAGTATTAAAAGTAATGCGTCAACTAGCTGATGCAGGGAACACGATGCTCATTGTTACACATGAAATGGAGTTTGCAAAAGAAGTCGCAGATCGTGTCGTATTTATGGATAAAGGTGTGATTGTAGAAGAGGGCTCACCATCCAAAGTGTTAGTAAATCCAGAGCATGAACGAACAAAAGAGTTTTTAAAACGAACTTTGAAATAAAAAAATGCCTCATCAGTTGCTTTGCAAAAGTGACTATATATACTAGTGCCGTCTTAGGACACGGTAAAATGAAAAGCGAGCCTGTTAAATTAGGCTCACATCAGACTATAAACAAACTCAAGAATAGAGTTTGTTTATAGTCTTTTTTACAATAGAAGCGTCTATATGGACAAGTTGCTGTTCGCTATGGGCCCGGGTATGGCTTCAATCACCACGCCGCTACACGCCTACGGGGCCTTTTGCGCCTGCGTTCAATCCACTAGTGTATGTCTATAAATGATTAGGGGAATGGATAGAATGACGAAAAATAGTAAAGATGAACGCAATCCCAATTGCCATGACAAAGTCCAAAAATGGCAGACAATAGTTGCTCTTAGCGTACGACTGTCGTTAGTAAGAGCGATTTGCAACTGTTATTTCTGATAAAATTTCAAAAGGTATTCGGCATGATGACATACCAAATACCTTTTGTCGTCAATGTGAAGTGAGTCTGTTTAATCAGGCTCACTTATTTTCTGGAATTCCATTCTGAATATAAAACAAAGCAAATCACAAATGCAATTGCAATAATAAAAAACCATTGCGGTATACTACCAAAGCTCATGAACAAACACCTCTTGTTAGAATTGTATCAGGTTTGAAAGGACATGCAAACTGTCTTTACGGACAAAATATCAACTTCTATGGTTTTTTTCTCCACAAAAGTACGAAAATCGTATAAAATAAAGTGAAACATAATTGATGGGGTATTTATCAGTTCTCCAGTGATTATTCGTTGAACATCTGGTACTTCAGCTATCAGGTAGATGTCTCTACTTATACTTCGCTTTAAGTGAGACGCTGATCACTGTTTGTACACAATAAAAATAGACGTTAGCCAAGTGCTAGTAAAGAGAGGTAAAGAGATTATGTTACATTTAAAATGGAAAGATGCGCCAACACTACGCACAGTCACTTGTAAACATACAAATGCATCAAAATACTTAGTTTCAAACGTATTAACAGTTGGGAAAGAATATGAAGTGAAAAATGAAACAGAAGAATTCGTCTTCATTATCGACAATACTGGGAATATTGGCGGCTACTATAAAGATTATTTTAGTTGAGCCAAAAACAAGGGGTGTCTCAAATTTATTTTTGAGACACCCCCTTGTTGTGTTTATAACGAGTAACACTTTTAGGATTATTACAGTACACTACTATCTATCTTTTCAGTTCGGTTACATCTTGGAGCTGTTGCTTTTCTTTTTCTGTTGCCGTGTGCAGTGCAAAGACATCTTGAATAGCCGATTGAAGCTCACGTTGTGTTTCTTTAAATCTCGTTACCTGTTGTTCAAAGGTAACGTTAGTTAAGCGTTCGTTTGTACGTGCCAACCGCTCCTCAAGCTGTGCATAATGAGTGTCCATATTCATCGATAACATCATGGCCAATTGATTTTTCCAGAGCGGGATAAGCGTAACAATTGAAAATTCAATTTTTTCTGCGAGTGTTTGATTAGCTTGCTGAATCATACGTATTTGTGGAGCTGTCTGTAGGGCTACTTGTTGAGAAACCTGTAAATCATAAATTCGTTGATCGAGACGTTCAATTTCTGTAGCAAAATCGTTAAGCTGCTGGATAACAAGCGGCTGATTATTCGATTGTGCACTTGCTACTTTTTCGGGCAATTCCATTTCAATCACTTGCTTCTTCTTCATTTGCCCTGCTGCAATGGCAGTTGCTAATTCCTCAAAAAACCCATTATTATGCGCATAAAGTTGCTCAAGCATATCTACATCATCAAAGAGTTGGAGCTGAGCACGCTCAAGCTGTACGCCAATTCGCTCTACCTGTATACTGATGCGCTCAAATTCAGTTAACGTTTGCTTAATCGTAGGACCTGTTTTGCTAAACATTTTTTTAAAGAAGGACTGTTTCTTAGGTTCTAAAGCAGTGGGATCAACACGGTCTAACGTTTGCATTAAGGAATCAAGCATTTGGCCGATCTTCGTGACGTCCTTTTGTTTTACCTGTGAAAGCATACGATCAGCAAACTGAGAAAGGGCACGCTGTGAACCTTGGCCTAAAGATAATACAGATTCGAAATTAGCAAGGTTAATTTTACTAGCATAAAGAAGCGCGCGGCTTTGCGCAAGAGGCGACAGCGTGTTATAAGTCGCCATCGCCTCCTCAGTTGTTGCTTCTAAATAAGTTTGCACAAGCGGTGATACACCATGTAATGTGTCTAAATGAAAAATACGATCACTATTTGCTGTCACTTATCATCGCCTCGCCATTCCAACTGTTCTTTCCGTCGACTAGTGGAACGATTAGCGAATTCAATCTCCATTTGCAGATGATCGATATCATTTGAGAGCGCATCCTTTAAGTCAATGTGAATGGTATCATTTAAATCCGTTAATGTTTCTCGTGTTTTCGACAATGTAATTTGGATTTCTTTATCCTTTACAGGTTGTCTTGAAAGCATGGTATATTTCTCGGTTAATTCTACTGCTGAAGGAAGATGCGCGTAAAAAAATTGTTCCACATTGTAAAACTTTCGAGGATCCGTCTTTACCATTTTCACAATGTTTTTTGAAATACGAGTCATTTCGAGTAATTGTTTAAAGGCAGCAACAGAACGAACGCGTAAGTAATTTTGACTTAAAGATTGAATATGCTTATTTGCTGTTGAAATTTGTGATGCGATATGTTTGTATTCTTCCTTTGAAATATCTGCTAATAGCATGACTTTCTTTTTTTGGCTATGTTTCAGCAACGTTGTACTCGTTGCATAAGTTCCAGCGAACAATAAACCACCAAGGAAGAATCCTGGATTTGCTGCAATTGTTGCGATGGAAACAGTTGATAACGATAAAAGTAAGCTAGCGGTATGTCTAGATAAAAACTGTCCGACACTAAGCATAGTTTCTTCCTCCTTGCTTTTAAATATGTCTATCTTCTTATACGAAATATTCGACATAAAGTTTCATTGAAATAACCCTTACTTAAATTTTACTTCTAATTGCCAAGTTTCACAATGATAATACGTAATATAAAATGAAGCTTCCACATGTTAACCATGATATGCTATTCAATATACTTACTTTTTTAGGTAAGTTACTGCATTGTCCCTTGATAACAATGCCTCATATGGAGAAAGAAGAAAAAAAGTAAATTTATTAATCTATAACATTTGGTTGTTGTAAATATTATTCATTTCGAAACACTAGGTTCACTTCATTGTGAACTTAGTGTTTTTTTACATAACAGTAATAGGTGAGATTACTCCTTTAATTTCAAATTTGTCATCGTGCCTAATCCACTTGTGTGTACTTTGACTTTAACTTTTATCTCTAGTTCAGGAAATATCGTTGGCCAATCATCTTTGATTTTTTTCCATGCGCTGTGATCTTCGCGATGAAGCACATCTCCAAATCCTACAATATCGGCTTGATAATTTTTTTGAATTGTCATCAGTGTTTTTTCAATTCGTGTTTTTATCAACTCTGCCGTTTTTTTATTAATGTACTTAAGTGATTTGTTTTTGGTTAAATCTATAGAACATTCAACTCCTCCAACATTTTGGTCTACCACAATTTGCACATTTATTTTGGGGACACCTTTTTCAAATGTCCCTTTAATTTTAGTTGTTGATTTTGTTATTTCTGTTGTCAATTTACCTCCCTTAGGACAAGAAATAAGTTCAACTGTACTTTTAATATTATCTTTCAAAAAATTGAAGCCTCTACTTTCTTCTTCAGTTAAAAAACCCATTAATTTATCTTCTTTAAATACAGCTAAGCCCTCATACTTTAATAGCGTGGGTGTTTTAATTCTCTCAACATTCGTTTTATCCAAGCCTAATTGTGTATCGCCTTGTATTTCAATTACAGAGAGCACGAAACTTTTTTCTTTATTACTAAGAATCGTGACTAGATCTTCTACAGTAATAGATAATGTAGTACCCCAAGCTTTTTCTGCCCCTTTGATAGAATTTGCCATTTTATTTGCAGGTATTTTTTCTACGGGAGTTAAGACGTTTAATACTTCATGAGCAGTGGACTGATGAGAAACGATGATATCATAGTCATTCCTAGTTTCAGGGTCTCTTGCTAATAAATCTATCGTTTGGACTATTCCTTCTGTAGCTAATTCTTCTCCTATTACAACAACTCGAAGATGAGCAAAATAAGCTTTTCTAGGTGTTACTGTAGTCAGTTTCCTGATTGCTTCAAATACAGATTTTCCCTTTGCATGGTAGGTTACGACTGGTGATCGCCCGCTAGAAGGTTTATTTGCAGATACTTCAGCAGGATTTACAATTTGTACAGAAATTTCGTATTCGTCATCTACTTTATCTACTCCGAGTGCCATGACAATCGCAAGTTCGTTTAATTCCCTTTTACTCCAACAACCACTTAACAATAAACAGATTGATAGTAGTAAAAATAATTTACCATATGTTTTCATCTTGGCACCTCCAGTTTAAAGATAAGGATGATTGCGATTTCAAGTAAAAGTATTAACAAGTTAAACAGGGACTAACCAATAGGTGTAATTAAAAAAAGACACGGTCAAAAGTGAAAACCCTATACTTGGAGGTAATTTATTATTTGATACAAGTTAAAAATCTATGTAGAATCCTGCGAATCGTATTTGCGACGACAGGGTGGGCGAAACGTAGAGACAGGAGTAGGGAAAGTAAAGTACATGAGACCCAACAGAGAACGCCAATGGCACGTCCTATGGCTATGTATCTGCACAAAAACGAAGGGGGAGCGACGAAGAGATAGCCACAAATGTTTTGTGTGGCGAAAGCAAGGCGTTGTAGATTTGCAATAAACTGTTAAGCGTTTTGAAAAAAACAATAACTGTTTTTAAAGCTCCCCCGTTAATTATCGAAGTGATGTTTTTTTATGTCAAATATTTAGATGGTTAAAGATTTGGAATAGCGCTAGCTTAAAACGATAATCATACTAACTAGATGTGGCCTTGCTATTGTCAGATTTGTATTATAGGCATGTTCTACCAAATAGATTATGATTAAATGAAATGGAGATGATGAAAGTGGCACAATCAAGAACTAAAATGTTGACGCGAAGATAAAGTAACTCTTGAAAACATGATAAAAATACTTTTCAACTCAGATTGTTTTAACAGCTCGTATTCTTTCTAAGAATACATAGCAAGTTACATCTAAACTAGGTATGGCTTTTTTTATAAAAAATTGTAAATAGGAGGATATCATCTTATAATAGTGTTAACTAATTCCATATATAGAGAGAGGACGAAACAGATTAGTGTTTGACAATAAAAAAGCTGATGACGGAGTACACGAAATCGAAAAAACATTATCACAATACAAAGAAAACATACAAATAATGCAACAATCACTGGAAAAAATGGAGTTGGTTGTAGCTCATTTACAAAGTGAGGGATTACTTGAAGCGAAAAAATTGGCTCATGAATTAAGTATGTTGCAGAGACTTTCAACGAGTATAGAATTTAAAGCTAAGTGTCTTATGTGTAATAATCGTGAAACTATCGAGACTTCAACACCTGAATAAAATATAGATAGCAAGTCATATCCAATGGGGGTGGCTTTTTATTATACAAAAAAAGTAAAACCCACATCAATTGTGTGGGTCATGCACTCTTACATTTTTTAATGTTTTTTGTAGCAATTGAGAATAATTCACTTGATACTCAGTTGCTTTTTTATACAGATTGATTATTCATTTCATGTCGAGAAGGTGGCATCCAAACATCAACCAAAACAGTTGCTTGATTCGCTTCAGTTTGTAAAGCATTAAGTACGTAATCTATAATTAGAAGGATTAAAAAAAGATTTACAGCTATATAAATTCCTAGCTAATAAACCCGCGTCGATAAAGCGAAATTAGAAATAACCGAAGAAGAAAAAACAACATTATTAGATGATTTAGCAGCATATACAGAGCCAATCAATCTATTAGTAGATGATTTTAATGCAAAAGGTGAAGCATTATTACTGGCATACAACGATCTTATGGCAACATATGAGCCAATTGAAGAAGTTTTCGATTTAGCAGTAGAATTAATTGGTGAAGTATGTGGCGTAAAAGAAGAACGCAAAATTGTTATTAATACACCATTTATGAACCCGAAAAGCAAAAATATAAAATATAGCATATATAGAAATATATTATTCTAGTTGAAAATTATGTATATATCCCGATATTAAGAAAGTAATATCAAAGAACATTTTTTCTACTATTTACTTAACACTTAAAGGGAAGTGTGCTGTTGATATAATAAAAAATTTGGACGGTGAAATTAATACTATGATATCTATGAGAAGTACAAGCATGCACTATTTAATGAATAGAGGAGCATATAGGTACAGCAATTTTTCTGAACAAACTACGGGTAACATCAATAAAAGTAATTCTAAGGTTATTCAAGAAGCACTAAAAAATGCAAATAAAGGTTCGAAACTATCCTCAGAGCAAATTGAAGTATTCAAAAATGCCTCAAGAAATAAATCTTTGGCTCCTTTTTTGA
The DNA here is from genome assembly GCF_049058285.1 of Lysinibacillus sp. UGB7. Lineage (NCBI taxonomy): Bacteria > Bacillati > Bacillota > Bacilli > Caryophanales > Bacillaceae > Lysinibacillus > Lysinibacillus sp. UGB7. The sequence continues at coordinate 66,452 of NZ_JBMGUV010000023.1, read as the reverse complement.
AGGGAATGGGTCCATTGAGGATGCATAATATGCGTGAATTACAAGACACAATTAATAATGCAAAGAAAACAAACACGGCTCTTGATGGAAATAAAAGTTTAAAACTATCCTCTAATCAAATTAAAATGTTAAAAAGTGCTTCAGGAAGTGGATTATTGGCTCCTTTCTCGAAGGGAACGGAGTTTTTAGGTTCGTTTAATTCACAAGAAAGTGTAACAAATCATAAACTTATGACAACACTCAAAGCTTATAAAAAGTCAGTATAAAAATAATTTGATGAGTAATTTTTGTGTATTATTCACAACATGATTGTCTAACTTTGTATATATATGCAATGAAACAAACCCAATTAGCATTGAATTATTTAATTGTTGCAACAAGCATTAAAAATACAAGTAGAAGAGTCTTTTAAGCCATATAAACAAATGACCAGGCGCTTATTTATATAATGAGTCCTGGTCTTTTTTGTGTTTAATCAAAAATCAAATACTTTTGAAGCATTTAGGATTCGTTTAAAAACTTCAAAGTATTTAAAGAAGTAAAATTAATGAGAAATATTGATTGAAAACATTAAAGTTTTATGCAGATGAAAGAAATTACTTACATGAATATAGTTATGATTCTGATGAATATATGGACTCAGTGGTTGATCATGATGCTGGTGATAGAGATACATTTGCAAGGTTGGGGATAGAAGATGGCTCTTTTTGAAATACAAAGAGATAAGAAAAAAGAAAAGGGGTTATACCAAAAATCATTTTCCAATGACTATTGAGACAACCCCGAATTCTTTACTGGTTAATGTTGTGGAAAATATTCTTGACCGTTTATCGTTAATTTAGAAGCTGAGATAAGAATTTCTTCATTTGCTTTAATATATGGGTCTAAAATCTTGTAGAAGGCATCCCATTTTTCTTCTGCTTTTTCAAGCTCCTCTTTTTTATTAAGTGCTAAGCTTTCTTCATAAAGCTGTTTTAATTGCTTGCTATCGGCTTCACTCACTTCGAAATCAAAGTCAGCCATGTATTCCTCAAAAGTGGAAGGCTTATAGAACTGATCAAGGATTTCATAGAATTCATTCCATAGCTTATTAGACAACTCTTCATTTTCATCTTTATCTGCTTTTCGAGCGTCCTCAAAGATTGTTTTTAGTTTTGCTAAAGTTTCAGCAGGGATTTCTGATTCTAGGCCTTCTAAAGATTCTTCAAAAGTTCGTGGTGGATATAGCTCATCAACATATGGCTTAAGGATTTTGAAAAATTCTTCATATTTTTTGTTAGCCTTTTCTTCATCACCACTTTTTTCAAGCTTTACTAATTCTTCATAAATAGCTTTAAGCTGTGTTTTATCGTTTTCTTTAATAACTATGTTACTTTCACTAAATCCGTAATCTTCTATAAATTCATCAAATGATTGAGGCTGCCAATTAGCTAATACATATGGCTTTTTAATTTTATACATTTCGTCATAAATTTTATCCATTTCCTCAAATTTCTTTTCAATCTCTTCATCTGAAGCTTTTTTATCTTCATTTAGTTCCTTTTGCAGTTTCTTTATTTCACTAAACAATTTTTCTAATGTTGTTAAATCTTCCTTTGTTACTTCTTTAGGCAAGTCTTTTTTATAAGCTTCAAATGTATCGAAGTCATTATAATATTCAACAACGCTACCTTCAACAGCAATTTCCTGTCCTTCAACTAAGTTCATTTTTTCTAGTTGTTCTGCAGAAAAATTATTGAAACTGATGAAGTATTTTTTACCATCTTTTCCTTTAAGGTTCATTCCATCGAAGAAAATATTTTTAATAGTCCCTTTAATTTGTTGTTCCTTTTGAACGGATGCTTCAATTGTTTTTTCTGCTGATGCAGCTCCTGCTTGAAGTGGCGTTAGAACAGCCATTCCTATAGTAAGTGCAGAAGCAATCATCCAAGTTTTTTTGATTGGTTTTTTCATTGTAAATTTAATTCTCCTTTATATTGGTTTTGCTACCAATACTTATACGTTTTTCCATCTGTAAAAGTTTCATTGCTTTTGAAAGGTTTTTATTTTTTAAAAATAAAGAAGAGAACTAAAATAAGACCACTCCGTGTGTGAAGGGTGGTTTTACTTATGTAGCCATCTAATTGGCTAGAATGGTAAATGGAAAAAGTTATCCAAATAAATTTTAAATGAGGTATTATTAAACTAAATGCGCAGGTTAGGGTAAGAAGACTAAGAAACAAGTTTTATGACAACATATTTAAAATAAGTGTAAAAGGAGAGAAAGCCAATGAATTTAGGCACTCCAATGGCAATAGGAAATACAGCTAAGATTTATCTTTATGAGGGTAAGATTGTCAAAGTATAAAACGACTATTTGCCTGTAACGGAATCATTGTACGAAGCAAATAAGCAAAGTCTTGCCTACTCACATGACCTTAATGTTCCTAAAGTGTTGGATGTTACAGAAATAGATGGAAAACAGGCTATAATAATGGAATATATTAAAGGGAGAACAATGGGTGAAATCCTGTCTGAAAACATGGATCAAGCAGAACATTTCATCAGTGTCTCCATTGATATCCAACAAAAAATACATATGTTAGTTAAGATAAAAAATTTTAATTGCTACTATTAGTAGTATAGAAACAATAGATGTTCCATTAATATTCATTATTAAGAAAGGAGAGTATGCATGAAACAGAAAATCAAGCAAGCTGTGCAAGAGGCTTATAATGCAATGTATAGTGCCTTAAAGGATGAACAAATCTATGCGATTGTCTTAGTGACAGATGGAGATTGTGGCAGTCTTTATTTAACAATGGGGACAGAAAAATCACTTATTAACATTGGTAAGGAATATGGGGACAACCCAGAAAATTATCGCTTTTTGAAGGATGAATATTTACACTACGATCAAACGGATATGCTAGAAAAGGTGAGTCGTGAACTATTAGATAAAATATTGTATGCCGAAGATAAAGAATTTGTTGAACATCAAGTGATGGTTCATGAAGTAATGAGTGATACGATGTATGAATTGAAACAGGAGGGCGTTATTGACGAAAACATTTTTGCTTTTATTTCGGTGACTGATGATGACATGGATGAAATATTGGAGCTAACATCAGCAAATCGTTGCAATCCGAATCATCCGACACTACCTGCATTTATACGTAATTGGCAACATTAAAAAAGTAAACAATCTCATGCTATTATTAGTTGCGATTTCTCTAATGAGAAAGAGGATGCTGACAGTATGGCGAAAAAACAAAAACACTTTCAGCTGCATTATGAGCCGAGAGTGTTTTTTTATTTTATGCTGCTTAATACCTGGCAATGATAATAGAAAACGATAGGAGTATAATCGTGAAACAGTATCTAAAATTAGAATTGTTAATAGAGCTACCGAATGATTTTGAATTTATAAAGCCATCTACAACACGAGTTGACAACAATATAAATTATCATGTTGATAAAAAAATGACGATGTCTGTAGATGAAATAGCGGAAGAATTATACAATGGTCCGTCTAAATGAAATTCCACATAAAACAAAACCGTATTCAAAACCGTATTCATTAACGACAATACCCGAAAAGCTTGATAAACCTTGCTAAAATAACATTACAAAAATAAAGAAGCCAGACTATACAATGTCTGACTCCATACGTACATAACCTTTTAAATCATCATATAACTCTAACGTAAATGAATTGGAATCTGCCTGTGGGCTAACACCCTTTTGAACAAAGATGAGGAATTCATCCACGGCTTTTTTTGAGCCTTCTACTTCTACCTCAATTTGTTCTAGGTCATTTAGTTTACAATAGCCTTTTAAGCCAAGCTCAATTGCTTTTTGTTTAATGAAAAAGCGGTAGCCTGTCCCATACACATCTCCGAAAAATTTAATCAGCGCTCGTTTATTCACGCCATAACCTCCTACTTATTGAAGAGGGGAGAAGCCTCCCCTTGCTTATTGCATTACACGTTCTTTTTCTAAATGAGTGATTAAGTTATTAATAAAGTATAGAACGCGCTCTGAAGCCTGATTTACCTCTTGTAAATAGACTTCAGCCTTTTGAATATTACCGGCCTCATGTGCTTGTGCTGCAAGCTTCGCTGATTCATGCACACGTGCGTGATATGCATCTAAATCACAATAATCCTGTAAGTGACCGAATCGTTCGACTGTCCTCTTAGCTGTATACCATTTGCCAAGGCGACAATCTTTATGCGAAGATACCTCACTTGGACGTACATTCTCTAAGCCAAGGAACATATTGTAAATACGCCATTTCCATAAAATATGATCAGCTTTTGATAATTGTAATAGGGCGATAGAAGAGAGTTGTACATTATTGTTTGAGATAATGTCGTTGCGGAAGCGGTTAATCTCTTTACCTAATAAGTAAATATCGCTTGATGTATTGTGACTGTATTCACGAATATCATCCTGAAGACTAGAAATTTCTATCATTCTCGCCGATACCTCGTCAATTGCCGCAGCCTGTTCTTGGGAAATAGCGGCCGTATTTGTAACGTCAATATTTATCCCTTCAATTGCACCTACAATAGCATTTAGTAATGGTAACGATTCTTTCGCTTCAATGGTTGCCTCTTTTATGATAGAGGTCGTTTCTGTTATGGATTTCGATACATCATTGGAGTAACTCTTTAGATGATGCACATTCGTTGATACTTCACTCAGTGCAGATACTGTACCTTCAGCGAGTTTACGAACTTCTTGGGCTACTACTGCAAAGCCTTTACCATGTTCACCGGCACGGGCAGCTTCAATGGATGCATTTAATGCCAACAAGTTTGTTTGATCAGCGATTTGGTTAATCAAGGTTACAACATGCTCAATATCATTGACACGTTTTTGTAATTCTGTAAACGAGTCAACGATGGTAGCAAAAGTTTCTTCCGTTTTGAAGATCTCGGTTAACGCATGTTCAATAGCATTTTTCCCTTTCACAGCATGATCAACAGAGTCAGTTGTCTTCTCAGAAATGCGAGAAGACATACGCGCAACCTCATTGATTGAGGCGGCAATTTCTTCTGTCGCTGCTGTAGAGGACTGTATTTCTTCATTTTGTTTATCTAAACTGAATACTAAATCCTTCATATACATAATTTTTGCGTTTACATCCATTAATGAAGAAACCTCTGCCACTACATTCTCAATAATACGCTCAGTTAATACTTCGAAAAGTAATTCTTGGTCAACGTTGACAGCCGACTGGAAAGATTTCATGTATTCAAATGCCTTGTTTGGCTTTAAACCAAAATTATGTAAAATATACGTTGTAATATAAAAGGCAAACTGATTAAATACGACAATTAGTTTGCCAGGCTCGAATTGATTTTTTCTGAATAAATTGAAAAATTTAATCGTTTCATCCACGTATTCATCATCACGAGTTGCTAAGAAAAATTGAGTCAAGTATCGATCTATATTTTCTTCACTGATTGTGTGCTGGGAGGAAGGAGAGATTTCCCTTAAATAATTGTTAAAAATACCGTTCATAGAAGGAGTGATATCTTTTAGTTTTGTGTAGAGGGCTTTTAAATTCACTTCATCTTGTGAATTAAAATGATTAAACGCCAACGTTTTATTGAAACGGCCTGTTGCACTTAAATTTGTACCGCGCTTTAGTAATTCTTCGAGCTCTGCCTTAGGTCGAATACTTGAAAACATAAAAAAATACCTCCCAAAAGTAATAATGAATAATAAGGTAATAATAGCATATTTCAGGGTGTTTTAATAGACAATTCATGTGTGTTTGCTAAAATGAGATTATCTGATGACAACAAGGAATGGGGCAAATATGTATACAATACTTTACATGAAAGCTGATTATGAGCCTTGGTGGAAATTTGAGGGCTGGGAAGCTTTTATTCAAACACAAGAAACGTTCGAGACGAAAGAACAGTTTGAGCAAGCACTACAAGAAAAATTAAATAGCTTTAGACCAGTATATGAACACGAGGCGAGTAAAGAAGGCAAGTACTGGGCATTTTGGTCAGAAGAAGAAAGCTTTTATTGCGAAGCCTGTGATGATGATGCACAAGTTTATCATGGAATTATTGCAGTTGAAACGACAGATTTAGATTTAAACGGAAAATTGCAAATTAAATAAAAAAACTTTTTTCTTTATTTGACAAATTATTGAATGCTAGTTATACTTAGGTTAACAATTTAATTGCTTCACCGGAAACATGGATTCACATATTACAAAAAGTGATCGCGTTAGTTCGGTACTCTTTGTAATATGTGAATTTTTTCATTTCCTGAAGAAATTACATATTGTTCACTTTTATTTTTTTGGAGGTTATCTTAAATGAAACAAGGTACAGTAAAATGGTTTAACTCAGAAAAAGGTTTTGGATTCATCGAAGTTGAAGGCGAAAACGACGTATTCGTACACTTCTCAGCTATCCAAGGCGAAGGTTTCAAAACTCTTGACGAAGGTCAAAAAGTGGAATTCGAAGTTGTAGATGGCAACCGCGGACCACAAGCTGCTAACGTAACTAAACTTTAATTCTCAGTAATTAAAAATACTTTCGTTAAATTAAGGCATCCTATGTAAATAGGATGCCTTTTTTTCATTCTTTCAACATAAAAGGATTACATTTTTGTTTTTTTGGTAATAGGTATAGGGAGTAAAGGAGGAAGATAACATGGATACGTTTCAAAATATACCGAATGACAAAGAACAACGGGATTTTTATCATAAGCTGCGGACTAAATTAGTTACATTTCTTGAATCAAAGACTGGAAGGCACAATAAATTTGCAGAGTATTTGATGTTTGTACCTGATGTATTTCATTTATTAATAAAAACATTGATGGACCCTGCTATTGATACAAAAAGTCGTTCACTGATTGGTGCTACTATTGCTTATTTTATCTTCCCAATGGATTTTATGCCCGAGGGTGTTCTTGGATTTGGTGGTTTTATGGATGATCTTGTATTAGCAACTTTTGTCGTCAACACGATTATCAATAAACTGGGACCCGAAGTGATTGAGAAACATTGGACAGGGGATAATAAGCTCCTTGATGTTTTACAAAAAATTGCGGGAACGAGTGATCAAATTATTAGTAAGATACCGGTAAAATCGATGTTTACACAATATATAAGGCATGAAACGAAGGGGAATAATAAATAATATTATTATGTAAACTAATTAATTGTTCGTCAGTTAACATGGGCAAAGTGATCGAAAGTGAATAAATATTAAAACTTCAAACACCGTAAACCCCGTTGTTATTTTACAACGGGATTTACATACCCAATCGTTGGGACAAAAAATTGTAGTGTCAAGAGAAATTAGTGCTCGATTTTAACGAAAATTTCATGGTTGCCTCGTATGAAATTACTTATGCCAATAACCGTTAGGGGAGCGATGTTGGTGAATTTTAAATAGAGGGAATCCATTGCTACAGCAAGTTCTCGATTACTTCCAAGATCCTCACGTGTGACAGCAAACTTCTCTAAAGTATTAGGGCAATGGTACCTCTGAAGTATTATTTCAGTTTCTTCTAACAGTTGATACATAGGTTCATCTCCAAAATACTGTAAACCTATTTTAATTGCCGACCAAATTTTAGGTTGCGCCATATAATAGGCACTCCACCAATAGAACTCTTCCTTTGATTCAATTGCATGATCATAGTACACATGAAAAATAAACAACGCTTTATGTCCAATGTTTAAGTCTTTATAAAAAAGTTCTTTAACTATTGAACTATTCTCTTGTACCATTCTCCTTTTATAATCCAAAATTAACGGTTTAAAACAGGCATGGACCAATGCGATATCACCTAAAGCATCAAACTCCACTTTTTTCATCTGTGCTATCATTCTATAATCACTCCTTACTCATTATTATAAAGTGATGTCACAATTATTGGAAAAATTCCAACTAAAATTTCCACATTATTTAATGATGAAAATTTTTTACAACCTAAACTCACCTTAATAAGCTAGTTAAAAGTATGCGAATTTAATAAGTCTTGTAACACTTGAACCGGGACAAACAAGCCAACTCGACCAAATGGTTCCTGTTTCATTGTTGCAAAAACGACCCCGATTACCTCACCATCCGCATTAAGGACAGGGCTGCCACTGTTGCCCTTGTAAACAGGTGCTTGCATCATCATAACGGGTACCTGCCAATCTTCTAGTAAAGTTGTTTCAAGTAATGTACCTTCATTGGCGATCCCCGTAAAGGCCAGTGGATTACCAATAAAATACACATGCTCATTCTTGGCATAATGAGGATTGTCAGCGAGCGTTAAAGATGGGATGTTGTCACCAGTCACTTGCAATAGTGCTAAATCGACATCTGGGAAGCTTTGCAATAATTGCGCCTCCATTAGACCTTCTTCTGGAAACACAACCGACAATGTGAGGGCATCCTCAACTACATGGGCGTTTGTTACAATAAGTCCATCGGAGGATATGGCAAAGCCTGTCCCTTTGCTAGTACCTGTAGATATTTCTACGACAGCCTTTTTATATGTTTGGATATCTTCCTGTGCAGATAATTTTGTAGATACTTTTATGAATTCAAGAGCTGGAATGGAGTAAATTTGGAATATAAGTGCAAAAGTATTGAAAAATAAAACACACGCCATACTCCATACAATCCATTTTACAATTGGCCGTTGCTTCTTTGGCTTTTTGCCTTGCAGGCGTTGTTCACGTTCTGCTGCTAATGCCTTTTGTTGTTCTTCAAGCACGAGCTCAATAAATTCCTCTTCCGTTAATTCTTCCTCTGTAGACGACTTATGTAAATCATTCATATTAGGTACCTCCTTCTCCCAAAATGAAAGACGTCCAAGCCGGACGCCTGTGAAGCCCATTATTCTATTGTTCGCAGTGTTGATGTTACGACAAATGGCTCTTCGTTATCTGTTTGCATCGTATCTTCTATACGGATGAGTCCAACATCTTTAGCGAAATATTTTTGTGTCGTCATCGTATCTTTTGTTCGTGTAAGCTGAATAACATCGTGATAAATTTTTGTTCCAGTATCGACTGTTGCAGTAGTCGACTGGATGGTCCAACCAGCAAAGCTGTTTCCGACTTCGAAAGGCAGCTGTAAAATAGGTTCGATGACTGGAAATGAAGCCGCTTCTTGTGCTGTCGGAAGTGATGGAGTATTATCCACGGCCGCTTTATAGATGAGGACAATCGCAGAGTCAGTTAGTCGATAAACCTTTAACATGATGACACCGCCATTATCTTCTATTTGAGCGATATGTGTGTCATCGATATAGGTAGTTTGCAGCGAAAAGCTAGCAAATTCATTGCCTTGACCTACATAATATGCAGTTGAACCATCGGGTGGGATAAAACTAGCAAGATTTTCTGCTGTTTTTGGTTCAGCTGTTTTTTCAAATTTAGATGCTTCAGCCGTCACAGCTTGTTTTGAAAGTTCTGTAACTTTATTTGTCGTACAACCAACTAATAGTATTGCTAGAGAGAGTACAAACAAGATAGATCGCATAAGCAAGCTCCTTCTGCTATTTTCTTTAAGTATACGCGAAGTTCCTATGGTATACGAATATTATGAAAACCAGTTTTCCAAAAAGGTAATGCGTTTATTTGTTGTATCGACACGCACACGTAAGCCAAGTGGCATGGCATGAAGTGGGTGAGTATGACAGCAATCTACATCAGCTAAAATCGGTATAGTAAGTCCATCGAGCTGTTCGATTAACACATCATATGGCTGTCGATCGGTGCCTAAATCATCGTATTGCTCATGCTTGCCTAGAATAATGGCTGAAGCTTTGTCAAAAAAGCCATGCAATTTTAGCATTGCAAAGTTCTTCTCCACAACTGCGATGGTTTTCGATGTGTCTTCTAACAGTAAAATATCGCCTTTTTCAATTTGAGGGAAGTAAGGCGTTCCGATAAAACCGTACATCGTATTGACGTTGCCACCAATCAATCGCCCTTCAGCTACGCCATGCTGGACAGTAATCCAGGAATTACGATGTTGCGTTTTTTCCGCTGTTTTTTCAAGCCAATTTACGCGATCATCTGTCCAAATAGGAGGAATAGGCATTTCATAGGGGAACGTGAGAGAATCTACAAAGAGTTCTTTGAAATATTGCGCTGTATAATGAACAAAAGGTGGAAATTCACCGAATGTTGAAGCAACGGACGGGCCATAGAACACAGGGATGCCTGTCTTGGCATATAGGGCAAGTAGTATGGCTGTCACGTCAGATAATCCTACAAGTATTTTAGGGTGTTGTTGAAATGCCTCGTAATCTAGATAAGGCAGCATACTATTGGCGTTAGTTCCACCCATTGTAGGTAAAACCATTTTGATATTTGGGTCGCGCAGTAGGGTATTCAGTTCATCAGCACGTTCTTTTGGTGTACCAGAACGATAAAAATCAGTTTTACCAGTTAATGCACCTTCTTTAATGGTGAAGCCAAAAGCATGTAAACGGGCCTTGCCTCGTTCATAGCGTGCGCGTGCGATGACAGAAGCGGGCTTTGAGGGTGAGTAAATACCAATTGTATCGCCCTTTTTTAATGGGGAAAACATAAAATACCTCTTTCTAATTACATAGTTTTTGCCATTATACATGAGTTTACAATTATTTGGGGGATTATGATGATTTTATGAAAGAGCAGTAAAAATTAACTGGTATATATTGCTGATGTAGAAACATTTTGTTTACTATAATTATATTATGTAAACAAAGGTGTTGGAAACTTGCTAGAAAGATGAGATTTTTATATGATAGAGTTAAGCCAAAAATAGGGGGCGTTTATATGTATCGTCAAGTAGAGGATTTTCTAAATGAATGGTCTAATGCATCACAAGGGACTGCTCAAGTACTACAGGCAGTGACAGATGAAAAACTAAATCAAAGTATTGTGGAAGGCCACAGTACACTCGGGTGGTTAGGATGGCATTTAGCTGGCGCGATAGGTTATTTTGGCTATTTAGCAGGCCTAAAAGTACCAATGCTTCGTCAAGAGGATCCAGTACCTGCAACGGCTGCCGAAATTGTAGCTGCATATGAAGAGGCTGCAAAAAGTGTAAAAGAAGAAGTAGCAAAGCTATCAAATGAAGATTTGCTAGAAGAAGTAAAGGGCTTTGATGGCCCAATTTCGCGAGGGGCATTATTACGAACGCTCGTGGATCATCAGACGCATCATCGTGGTCAAATGACTGTACTCCTACGTCAAGCAGATTTACCAGTACCAGGCGTGATGGGGCCGACAAAGGAAATGCAAAAATAATCAAAACGGCAGATACGTTGAGTATCCGCTCAGATTGTAGACAAACTCAAAAAATGGAGTTTGTCTACAATTTTTTTCTTTTAAAATAGAAGTTTCTATAAGAACCCGTTGACTTCCGCTACGGCGGACGCATGGCATCAGTCTCTTCGTCGCTGCGCTCCAATCAACTAGTGTACGTCTAACGGAATACATAGCATTTGCCTCGTAAATAAGTCATGACAGCACCATATATCTTCCATTTGTCATTTTAAATGACAGGCAATTGGCACTTGATAAGGCGTTATCTCAGGTAAGAATTTTGGGTAAATAAAAAACTCCCCCAAACAAGTGGGGGAGAATGAACGTAACCGATATGAAAGTAGAAAATTCACTGGTTGAATGGAAAACAGCTTAGCTTAAACCTTGGCTATCTTTCCATTCAAGGAATTCATCATACGTTAATAATTTATCTAGAATTGTGCCGTCTTCACGGATTTCGATGACGCGGTTCGCAATTGTTTGGATGAACTGGTGGTCATGAGATGTGAAGATCATCGCACCTTTGAAGCGGATTAAGCCTTCATTAAGTGCTTGGATTGACTCAAGGTCAAGATGGTTCGTAGGCTCATCTAGTAAAATAACGTTTGCAGTGGCAAGCATCATTTTAGAAAGCATACAACGTACTTTTTCGCCCCCTGATAATACAGAAGGAGATTTTTTCACTTCTTCACCAGAGAATAGCATACGACCTAAGAAGCCGCGTAAGAAGCTTTCTGTTTCATCATCAGGTGAATATTGGCGTAGCCATTCTACTAATGATTTCTCTGAACCCTCGAAGTATTTATCGTGATCGTTCTCAAAGTAGCTTTGAGATGTTGTCACACCCCATTTGAATGTACCAGCATCTGCTTGTCTTTCTTCCATTAGAATATCAAGAAGCGCTGTTTTTGCCATTGGGTTACCAAGTAAAATGATTTTATCATCTTTGTTCATCGAGAAGCGAATATCATTCAGTAATGTTTCGCCTTCATTACTTGCTGTAAGACCTTCAACCGTTAACACATCATTACCGATTTCACGACCCGTTTGGAAGTTGATGAATGGATATTTACGGCTAGATGGTTTAATGTCATCAAGCTCGATTTTATCAAGCATTTTCTTACGAGAAGTAGCTTGGCTTGATTTCGAAGCGTTCGCAGAGAAACGCGCAACGAATGCTTGTAATTCTTTAATCTTTTCTTCTTTCTTCTTGTTTTGGTCTGCCATCATTTTTTGTGCTAATTGGCTAGACTCATACCAGAAGTCATAGTTCCCAACGTATAATTGGATTTTAGAGAAATCAAGGTCAGCAATATGTGTACATACCTTGTTTAAGAAGTGACGGTCATGGGATACAACAATTACCGTATTTTCAAAGTTAATTAGGAATTCTTCTAACCATTGGATTGCTTTTAAGTCAAGGTGGTTGGTAGGCTCATCCAGTAATAGAACATCTGGTTTACCAAATAGCGCTTGTGCTAATAAGACTTTGACTTTGTCAGAACCTTCTAGGTCAGCCATTAGCATATAATGTAGCTCGTCGCCAATTCCTAAGCCATTTAATAATGTTGCTGCTTCTGATTCAGCTTCCCAACCATTGAGGTCAGCGAATTCACCCTCTAATTCAGCAGCACGCATACCATCTTCATCAGAAAATTCTTCTTTTGCATAGATTGCGTCTTTTTCAGCTTTTACTTCCCAAAGACGTTTGTTGCCCATAACCACGGTATCTAATACATTGAATTCATCGTATTCGAAGTGGTTTTGTTTAAGGACTGATAAGCGTTCGTCCTTACCCATTGAGACATTTCCTTCTTGCGCTTCAATTTCACCAGAAAGAATTTTTAGGAATGTTGATTTACCAGCTCCGTTTGCTCCGATTAAACCGTAGCAATTCCCTGGTGTGAATTTTATATTTACGTCTTCAAATAGTTTACGATCGCCATAGCGAAGACCTACATTACTTACTTGAATCATGCAAGTTCCTCCTTTTTTCACAATGGCTCTAGTATATCATGAAATATGTTCCATAGTCTATAAACATTATTAAATCAAGGTTTATAGTCATGTACACTACTTATTAGCCCTAGTTTCTGCCCCAACTACCTGTAAACTGTGACTGAATAAAGAAACAGCTTCCACTTCCATTTCTTTTAAAACATGCCCATACACTTTAAAAATCATATCAGGCGTATTCCCAAGTCTTTCCGAAATTACTTTCACATTCATTCCTTGATTTAATAAGATGGTGCAATGCGCATATGCACGTGAGCGTGTGGATCAGTTAATGACCAGTGAGCAGAACACATGATGAGCCGTGTGTTGGAAAATAGAAAAATGGGGCGTGTGGCAGACTACGGTATTCTGAGGGAGCATGATAAGTAACTGTATGCAGCAGCTAAGAAAGTGATGGACCAAATTCATTCAGAACTGGGGCATGGTAAGAATCGTTGGGTGTTGGCTATGCGTTACACGGGTGATTAAAGGAATGATATAAAAGGATAGTATTTATAATCACTACCCTTTTATGTAAAATTCTGTTATCATATACATAATATATATAAAAACATAAAATTTACTTTAAATGTAAAAATATGTATTTATGTGTGTTCAAAAAGTGATGAGGAGGGATAATAATATTTCTATTGAAATGAAAAGGTTTATTTTTAAATATAATTAGGAGGTATTTTATTGTTATGAAAAGTATTATGAAGAAGTTTTTTGTTATCGCTTCAGTTTTATTGTTTGTGAATTTCACAATTACTACTGGTGTTTCGGCTGCTCAAAGTATCAATTCAACAAATGAATTGCAAATTAATAATTTAACAGCTGAAAAAATAGAAGCTTTAGGATTGAGTGTTTATTTTACTGATGATGGTTTAATGAATATTGATAAAGAACGAGCTCTTGCATATTATGATTTTAGTCAACAAGAGTTAGATAGTATTGAATCACAATTAAAAAATATTTCTAAAGATAGAGTAACTGAATTAAAAGAAATTACTATGAGTACTCAAAATAATGATGAAGCTGTAGTATATGCAATTCCGGTAATAGTATGGGTTGGAGCTGGAGTTATTGGTTTATTAACTGGAGCTGCAATTTATTTCACAGGTAAATATATGAACTGGCAAGAAAAGAAGTATTTAGTTGATTCATGTTACAAGCATGGTGGACGACCTATTCTGGATAGTGGAGATACCGCTGGTCTTACTGGAGAACCGAAAAAAGCTTGGTGGAAGATTGGAAATACGTATAGCTTTGAATGTGCTAAATAACAAAAAAAGGCCTTTTAGGGTCTTTTTTGTTATTTGTATGTTATTCAATAATTTTTATCATATCTTATAATATTTTCTGAATTAATGTGAATGGGAGATGAAATTATGGAGTTACTTTTATTTTTAACATCACTAATTGTAATTGTTTGTTTGATTATGGGTATTTCTTCAACTAAAAAATATTATAAATTTAAAGAAGAAAAATTAAATTTCGAAAAAGAAAAGTTCAATTTAGATAAAGAAAAGTTTAATTTAGAGAAAGAAAAATTAAATTTAGAGAAAAAGAGATTAGAATTAGAAGAGCTAAAAATATAATTAATTATATTTTTATAACCAAAAAGCAAAAAAAACATCAAGGTAATTCACACTCATCGCTATTACTCCTTTAAATATAAATGTTATCTAAAATGATACTTCATAAGTAGTGACATCTTTTTTATATGCAAGTCCTTGACCATCTATAGTTGCATCATAAGCTTTTGTCCCATAAACATAAAAAGCACTATTCAAGCTCCAGCACTCAGCCTTCGACTAGGAGCTGAGCGCTGGAGCTTTTTTTTCTTTTGATTTTATAATTACTAAGCTAACGACACTCATAATCGCAATTCCATACATAATTGTTTTATTGGTTTCACCCCAAGTGTCCACCATTGCTGTAAGAATTATTATTAGTAATAAAAAGTAAAGTATGTAACTTCGCGTTTGTTAAACTCCTGTTCTTCTTAAGTATCGGAAAAAAAGTAGAATTAATAAATTCCCACCACAAAGATTAGAGTAACGACTGGAAAGCTGGATGGCACATAAATCTCCTGGAGAGCGAATAGTGAATGTGTCTTATTCTACGGTGAGGGATGGTGTCCATGTTGCGTGCAAACAAGGGGGTGAGCAAGCTGAGCGTGGTTGTCGTGGTTTTAGGCACGCATATGCACGTGAGCGTATGGATCACAGTTAATGACCAGTGAGCAGAATCACATGATGAGTCGTGTGTTGGAAAATAGAAAAATGGGGCGTGTGGGAGACTACGGTATTCTGCGGGAGCATGATACATGTTTTAAATCTGACTTGAGGATTGGCTTCACTGGCCGTTTTTTTGTTTTTAACGGAGAGATAGTGGCTTAAGCCATTGGCGATTGTCAGGACACGGCGTTCGTCTTGGACACTTTGTCTCAAATTAATTCATTTCTAGAAGGGTGTATATTATAGCGATCAAAGTTAAGTTTACACATCGGCAGCATATCAAGAAGTTGTAAAAGGAAAAGGCAATACCATGAGCATGTCCCGCAAAGAAACGCCCGCTGATAATGCCCCCATTGAATCGTTTCATGCCTCACTTAAGTCAGAAACGTTCTACATCGACGGATTAACTCACACTACAACGGTAATTGTAGAGCAAACCGTACGAGATTATCTCATCTATTATAACAATACTCGAATTCACACAAAACTAAACAACCAGTCGCCGATACAATATCGACAACCGGTTGGATGATGCTTTTTTAGACTGTCTCATTTAGAGGGTTCAGTTCCTATTCTTTTTTCAAAACATGTTCTTTTCTTTGGTTCATATATCAAGGTTCGTAAGATTATTTCACCTATATATTATTTCAAAGTTACATTATATAGTCCCATTTATACGCTGCCAAGCAATATTTTTCAGCTCCAATTCAGTCCCAAAATTAAGCAATAATAAGCATTATCTTGCACAGTTCAAAAATACGATAAAACCTGTAAAGTGTTGATATTATGGGATTTCTATTCTAACTGTTGTTGTACTTTGCATCGTTTTCACAGTATATCATGAGATATGTTCCATAGTCGATAAACATTATTAAATCGACGTTTATCGTTATTTGAGCTATTGCTTGGCCTCAGTTCCTGCTCCAGCTACCTATAAACTGTTACTGAATAAAGAGACAAATGTCGTTTCTACTAAAACATGTCCAGACACTTTAAAAGTCATATTAAAGCTGTAATCCTAGTCTCTCGGAAATTATTTTCACATACAATGATAGGCCGTTAGCTTTACAAAGTAATTTATAGGAAGAGGAGTGCTCTTTGTGAGTCTAATGAGCATGCTTTTTGTTTAGTTCACAGGTGTTGTCCGAGAGGAAGACAAAAGAAAAAAGTAGTATTGACGTTGAGAACATTCAATACTACTCATTTTTATATTAAATGTAAGGACCGTTTAATTGAAGAAGCTTTCTTGTCTCAAAAGACGATTGACATAAAACGATATACTATTGGTAAAGTATGAATGGGTCATTATGAAGAGAAATCCTTGAAATGGTATCAAAACGGAGGAGAAACTTTATCATGCAGATTCTTTAGAAGAAATAGCAAAGTTACTCATAAATGAATCGACAATTACATTGAAAAAAATGAGGTCTTGTGGTAAATTTATATGGATAGACATTTTATAATTATTTTTTGTATATTATCCCTATTTTAATTATACTATACAATTAATTCTTTAGTCAACCCTTATATTTATTTTTTAAGGAGTGTTTGCTATGAATTCAGTATTGCAAGAGCAAAAACGAGTGAAAAGTGAAATGGAAATAATGAAGGAGTGAATCAGCAGATTAGAGGAAGAAACGTGCCAGCGCAAGAACGAAGTGATTACTATCCGCAAATATATTGAGGATGAAATCAAGGGGCCTATTGATACCTTCGACGATTTTCTTAAGACCATCATTGGCTTAAGAAAAGAGGTTCAAGCGTCGCTATAAACCAAAGCACCAAAAGACATGTATACAAGAAATTGTCAGCGCTGCACAGTTGGCAGGAGGTTCCTTATAATCGAGGGAAGTGGGCGCAGCCGGCAGCGGCAAGAGTGGCCGCCTTACAACAATGCACTTTATTTAATCGTAGAAAGTAGGACTGATTCTATTTGTCAAAGGAAACCAATTCTGTTCAAAAAAAACCGCCATACGGCATGATTGCCATTTTATTTATCGGGGCCTTTGTTGCTATATTAAATGAAACATTACTTAACGTTGCCCTTCCATCTATTATGGAAGAATTCGATGTGAATGCAACTACAGTACAATGGCTCTCTACAGGTTACATGCTTATTAACGGTATTTTAATACCAGCGAGTGCGTTCTTCATTCAGCGCTTTTCTGATAAAAAGTTATTTATTACAGCAATGTTATTGTTTACTTTGGGCACACTCCTAGCTAGTATTGCACCTGCATTTGGTGTGTTATTAGGGGCACGAATGATTCAAGCTTCAGGCTCCGCGATTATGATGCCGTTATTAATGAATGTCATGCTTACCGCATTTCCAGTTGAAAAAAGAGGGACAGCAATGGGCATGTTTGGTCTTGTGATGATTACAGCTCCAGCGATTGGACCGACTCTTTCTGGATGGTTGATTGAGCATTACAGCTGGAGAATGTTATTCGATCTTGTTCTGCCAATTGCCGTTTTAACCTTAATTTTTGCAGTCTTTAAATTAAAAGATGTCACACCACAACGCGCTATTAAGCTTGATTTCATGTCTCTCGTTTTATCAAGCATAGGATTCGGTGGTTTGCTGTATGGCTTTAGTTCTGCAGGGGAAAAAGGATGGGATAGTCCACTCGTGTACGGTACGATTATAATTGGTGCACTTGCTTTAATTACCTTTATAGTACGTCAACTTCGGATGGATGATCCAATGCTTGAGTTTCGTATCTACAAATATCCAATGTTCGCCTTGTCATCGGCCATTTCAATCGTGATTGCGGTCGCCATGTTTTCAGCAATGATCTTGATGCCAATCTATGTACAAACCATTCGTGGAATTTCACCTATGGACTCTGGCCTATTAATGCTTCCTGGAGCAATTGTTATGGGGATTATGTCGCCCATTACAGGGAAACTCTTTGATAAGTATGGAGCAAGAATTTTGGCCGTGAGTGGGTTGACCATTACCGTTGTGACATCTTATTACTTTAGCAAAATTGGTATGGATACGGCTTATTCTACCCTTGTGCTGCTGTATACCTTCCGTATGTTTGGGATGTCAATGGTCATGATGCCGGTCATGACAAATGGTTTGAATCAGCTACCAGCGATAAATAATCCACACGGAACAGCTATGAACAATACACTACAACAGGTATCAGGTGCCATTGGTTCCGCGTTGTTGATTACTGTAATGAACAATCAAACGACAGTAAAAGCAGAGGAATTAGCTGCTGACGCAATGGCAAATATGGGTGCAAGTGCAGCTCAACCATCTGCACAGGCTACAACTGAAATACAACAACAAATCATGAATGAAGCAATGTTACATGGTATTAATTTTACCTTTTTCATTTCTACATTGATTGCGGTTATAGCACTCATTTTAGCTTTCTTTATTAAAAGAGTAAAACCAAATCAAGAAGATAAGACGGATGAAGAAGTTGTTGTTCAACATGTAGATACTGGTAAAGTGTGATAAATATACTGAAAATCGGGTGATGCCTAGCTCTGGCACCACCCGGTTTTTTTATTTCACAATCACCAATTCTTCAAAGCTCGATTACTATAAGCAATTGCTTTAACATCCGCATGCTATATTCTATAAAACAAAAGGAGAGTATGCATATTTCACCACTTTCTTCTATTCCACTAATCCACTGTTAGTAGATATGTAGTTAAAGATACTGCTGTCATCTCTTTTCAGACGCGGCCATAGCTTTACAATGTTACATTTAACCAGCTCATTGATTTAAAGGGACCTTTTCATGAACCATTCAATATAAGAAGTATACTGTTGGAATTACAGGAATTATTTGTTTTTTAGTGTGGGTATAGTAACATAGTTATTGTGTTCGCAATGTGTGATTGTTCATTCGGTATTTAAACGAATGGTTTGAGCTATTAAACAGACTTCAACGATGAAGGACGGGGGTTAGACATGGAAAAAGAAGCGCTTATTTCAAAATTTCATAAAGAGCTAAGACAATATGCAGAGGTAGAGGGTTTCAAAAGAGAAGCAACAGCAGATGTTGTGCGTCACCTATCCCAGTTTGGTGAGAAGAGTTTTATTATTGCGTCTAACTTAACCGATGTTAATGTAGAAAAAGTTATTGAACAAGAAGTTAACTATTTTCGAAAGCTGAATCAGCCTTTTGAATGGAAAGTATATAGTTATGATAAGCCGTCAAATTTAAAGGAGCGGCTTGCTCAGCAAGGCTTTACAATCGAAGATCCGGAAGCGGTGATGGTTTTAAAATTGGAAGAACAGCATGTGCTACTATCGGAGACAACACCGCTCCATTTGCAGGAAATAAAGGATGAACAAGGTATTCAAGATATTGTCAAACTAGAAGATACTATTTGGCATGTGTCACATCTAGAAATGGGCAACAGACTATGGCGGGCCAAACAAGCTATACCGGAAGCACTGCACCTTTATGGTGTTTATGAAGATGACCAGCTTGTTAGTGCGGCATGGATGTATACTGAAAACAAGTCATCCTTTGTCAGTTTATGGGGCGGTTCAACATTGCCTGACTACCGAGGAAGAGGCTATTATTCGGCACTTCTAGCAGCAAGGGCACAAAAAGCATTTGAACAAGGTTATCGTTATCTTACAGTCGATGCTAGTCCGATGAGTAGACCGATTCTCGAAAAATTTGGTTTTTGTTGTCTTGCTTATGCGTATCCTTGCGATTCACCATCGAATAACAGCTAAGTATGCGTGTATGGTGTACCACAAGGACATTTTATTAAAGCTTTCTACGACTTTATCAGAAATAGCTCATATAGTGCTTACTATTGATAAAAATACAGTGCAAGTCACATCCAATTGGGTGTGGCTCTTTGGTGCCTTTATGGAGTCGTAAATGGAATTGGGAGTAATCAAATGGTTATTGCTAGGCAATTCGTGACACCAAAACGTTTTAACGCGACTGGACAATTCAAGATTACGACATACGTTTAGAAAAGTAGTCGACTTTGTGTACAGGGCTGACTTTTGCAGTAAAAGGAATCAGAGGTTTGAAATTGTTTTCATTCCTAGAATATGCTTTACTAGTAGTGAATTGGATGAGGAAAGGTTTTAATAAAGTATGAAAAACAAGCAATGGACAATTTCGATGGTTTTGGTAGTTGTCAGTATTTTTCTAGTGGCACTGAATATGCGTCCTGCTGTGACCGCTATTGGACCACTGTTTACGATAATGATGGAATCGCTTCATGTTTCGAATACTCAGATGAGTCTATTAACATCAATTCCGGTGTTTTGTATGGGGCTCTTTGCACCAGTTGCAGTGCCATTGCAAAAAAAGCTTGGAACAAAGACGGCCATCATGCTGCTGGTAGTAATCGTCGCCCTAGCAAATGGCTTGCGGTTTGTAGAGGAAAGTTATTTACTGCTTGTCGTCACAAGCTTCACAGCAGGTTTTGCCATTGCGATAATCGGCCCGATTCTTAATGCTTATATTAAGAGGAAATTCCCGAATCGCTTTGCTACAGTCGTTGGCGTTTATTCTTTTGGCATTGGAACGGGCGCGACTTTGAGTGCATCATTGAGCGTGTCATTTTATAATCGTTTTAATCAAAACTGGACGGTAGCGCTTGGCAGTTGGGCAGCGCTTGCAGTTATTGCACTCGTTGTTTGGTCGGTTGTTGTGCGAAACGAGCAGGGTCCTTCACAGATTCAAGGAGAAAAAATACAAGGAGCGGCACGCAATCCATGGACAAGCCGTCGTGCATGGACAATCCTAGTTTATTTTGGTTTACAAACATCATTGTTTTTTTCGATGATGTCATGGCTATCGCCAATGTTACAGGATAAAGGCTTTTCACTTGTTGCAGCCAGCTCTATGTTGACATGTATGTCCATCGTTCAAATGATTGGCAACATTTTGATTCCGATGCTGATGGAGAAGTGGTCAAACCGTATAACATGGCTACTTACATTAGGGTCACTGGGGATTATAGGTTTTATATTATTATGGATAGGCTTTGGCGCTATGTTATGGATAGCCGTATTCATCATTGGTATTGTCTTAAGTGGCTTATTTCCGATCGGTTTATTATTACCACTTGATGAAGCACGCAATCATGAAGAAGCAAACAGTTGGTCATCAATGGTGTTATCTGGTGGCTTTATGATGAGTTCAATCATTCCTATTTTAATCGGCTATTGCTATGATTTGACTGGTAATCATACCTTTACGTATGTCATTTTTATCGTTTTGATGCTTGGCATTATTGGTTCAACATATAGATTAAAGAAAAATAATTAAGAGACATGCTGCAAAAAAGTAGCATGTCTTTTCATGCCAATAAAGCACATTCTCTAGGTACATGTACATGAAGGACTATAGCTATATAGAAATTCAATAGGTGTATAGATATAGTAGCTTGGACAGGTTTCACAAGATGAATAAATAATAATATTATGTAAACTTGAAACGTTTGAAAACCTTGTTTATGATAGGAAAGAGGAAAGATGCTTAAATAGAAAGTTTTGGTGAACGTATGCGAAAAAAGATGCTCATAATCGGAGCGGCAAGTCTGCTATTAACAGGCTGTGGCGATCAATCGGTTGCTGAAATGTTTAAATCGGAAAAGGCACAAGTAAAAACGGAAAAGTCTGTGAGTAATTCAGAACAAAAGATTGTACCAGAGGTAAAAGTCGTTGGGGAGAACGGTATCGGTGCAGGTATTATTGTGAAACAGGAGCCGAATATGCTCTATATTGTGACGAATGGTGCACTTGTTGCTTCGAAGCCTACTGCACTCGTACAACTTAGTAACGATAAAACAGTTGCTGCTGATGTTTACTATATGTCTACTGCTTATAATATCGCGATTTTACAAGTTAAGTACAAAGCTTCAGTAAATGTGCCAGTTGTCTATAGTGGTGAATTAAATAAGCTGGCTGTTTATGTGGACGGCTTACCACACACCATCAATAAATATAGCGATAGAGTAGCTGCCTATTATGTAGATGCGGATGAAGAATTGCCACTCGGAAGCCCAGTAATGGCAGCAGAGAATGGTGAAATCGTGGGCATTTATTTTAATCGACGGCACAACGGCGCTTCACAACCATACATACTGCCATTTAAAGATATTGCACAGTTATTAGATGAATGGATTGCAGAGGGGATGAAAACAAAGGATCGCTTATCACAATCCAAAAACTTGTACCCTTATATTGAAGAAGGGGATAAAGAGGGCGTCAAACAAGCGGTAGAAAAGTACGGTAAAAATGTTTTTGCTTACAATGCCGATGAAGTGAAAATTTTTATTGATACTTTTCATGAACATTTAAAAGCTGCCGTCACAATCAATGATGCCAGTGTGATGAAAAAAGTAACGGGTGCAGATGATTTACAAAGTACTATGGATAGCATGGTAGCTTACTACGCATCAAAAAATGCAAAAATCCACTTTTCAAATACAAATATTAAAAGTATTGACATGGTAGGACAAAATATTGTGGTACGAGCAAACACAGAGTACGTGCTGACAAATTCAGCGGGGCAGGAGGCACTTGCCAACTCCCTGATGAAATATGAAATTTTCAAAAATGAACAGGGCGAATATAAGCTTATTCGTCTTACTGCTGAGGAGTGAGGTATAGAATGGAGCAAGCAAGACAAATGTTACAACACCACTTTGGCTACGATTCATTTCGCATAGGACAGGCACAAATTATAGAGCAGGCCTTAAGTGGGCAGTCAAGTCTTTGCGTGATGCCAACGGGCGGTGGGAAATCCATTTGCTATCAAATTCCTGCACTGATGTCAGAGGGGATTACAATTGTCATTTCACCGCTAATTTCACTTATGCAAGATCAGGTAGAATCGTTACGTGCAGCAAATATACCTGCTGCTTACATCAATAGTACGTTAACAGCTCAGGAAGTAGATGAAACGATGCAGTTAGCGAGTGCAGGTTATTTAAAGTTGCTCTATATTGCCCCAGAGCGACTAGAAAGTACATCGTTTTTACAAGCACTATCTCATTTTAATGTCCCTTTAGTTGCCGTTGATGAGGCGCATTGTATATCCCAGTGGGGCCATGATTTCCGACCAAGCTATCGTGCCATTCAAAAGTTATTTACATTGTGGTCTCACAAGCCGACTGTTTTAGCACTTACTGCGACTGCAACACCCGCTGTGTGCGAAGATATTCGACAATTATTAGATATTGACGAGCAAGCGACAGTCATTACCGGCTTTGCACGTGAAAATCTGTCTTTTTCAGTGTTAATTGGTGAAAACAAAGAACGTTTTATAAAAAATTATATTGAAAAAAACAATAATGAAGTGGGCATTATTTATGCGGCGACTAGGAAAGCGGTAGACGGGTTGTATGAGGTGTTATCGCGCTCTGGTGTATCTGTTGCTAAATATCATGCAGGGTTATCTGAGGACATGCGTATGTCTGAGCAAGAACGCTTTTTGAAGGATGAAGCCCGCATCATGGTGGCAACCAATGCATTTGGTATGGGAATTGATAAGAGTAATGTCCGTTTTGTTATTCATTATCAAATGCCACGTAATATGGAGAGTTATTATCAGGAAGCGGGTCGTGCAGGTCGTGACGGTTTGCCAAGTGCTTGTATTCTGCTTTATGCATCTGGAGATGTCCAGACACAACGTTTTTTAATCGAGCAAACACAAGATGAAACTCGAATTGCCCAAGAGTTAGCAAAGCTTCAAACCATGGTGGATTATTGTCACACAGAAGGTTGTTTGCAAAATGCCATTTTAACTTATTTTGGTGAGGTAGCAGGTGAGCCGTGTGGACGGTGCAGTAATTGTAATGATGGACGTGAAGTGAAGGATGTAACGCTAGAGGCGCAAAAGGTATTAGCCTGTGTTGTGCGCATGGGACAGAAATTTGGTAAAACGATGGTGGCGCAAGTTTTAATTGGCTCAAAAAACCAAAAAGTCTTGGAATTTGGTTTTACCAGACTGTCGACATATGGCATCTTAAAAGGTCATTCTTCCAAGGAAGTATCGAACTTTATTGAGTTTTTAATTGCGGAGGGGTTACTTGCCGTCAAGCATGGCACGTTTCCGACGATTTATGTTTCTGAAGAAGGCAAAGCAGTGCTGCTTGGCGAACATCAAGTAATGCGAAAAGAAGCCGTCACTGTACGTAAGCTTGCAGAGAATGATCCATTGTTTGAGCATTTACGACTGTTGAGAAAAGAAATTGCTGATGAGGAAAGTGTGCCACCGTTTGTTGTATTCTCTGATAAGACATTGCGTGAGTTATGTGATAAAAAACCTACAGCGCTAGATGGACTTCGAAACGTCAGTGGTATTGGGGAAGTGAAATTTGAGAAATATGGCAAACGTTTCTTCGATGCATTACAAGCTTTTACGGAGTAAAGGGATGAATGCGCTTATTTACAAGCCAAGCAACTTCAAGAATATGCAAATGGTTTGACATTATAAATATAAACATGAAACAGACTAGAAGCTGGTGTCTCAATTTTTTTTGGAGACAGCCAGCTTCTTTCTGTATAGATGAAAATTTTCGCTTAAATTTATTTTTCAACTGGAACGTCGACTACGAGCTGTGGAGCTGTTTTTTTACCTGTTGATGACACAAGCCGCCATGATAACAAATCATAGAATCGATATCAAAGTTCAAGAATTTTTGCAACTTTTTGTGTTTTCTAAAGCTAGGTGAGTGGGTCTTAGGACAAATAAAAAGAATCCATTGTGAAAAATGGATTCTCATTCAGTAGATGGCAGGCTGGGTTTTATCAATGATGGGAATGTACGGCACACTTGGCTTTATTTCTCCCAATGTTGCGCGATAAATGTATCACGTCCTGAGACAGTACGATCTTGCTGATAATGTTCGGGTTCTTTTTTATAGTAATCCTGATGGTAATCTTCCGCTGGATAGAAGTGTTGGGCATCACGAATAATGGTTACAATAGGCTTATCAAAGCGACCACTTGTAGCAAGCTTTTCCTTCGATGCTTCCGCCATATGCTTTTGTTCTTCCGTATAGGTAAAAATGGCTGTTGCATAAGAAGCACCACGGTCATGGAATTGACCATATGCATCGGTTGGATCAATTTGCATCCAGTAGATATCCAACAGTTGTTCATAGCTAAAAATGGCTGAATCGAATTCAATTTCAACCACTTCTAAATGGCCAGATGTGCCTTTTTTTACATCTTCATAGGTTGGGTTTTCTACATGACCACCCATATAGCCAGAAGTGACTTTATGTATACCATCCCACTCAACGAACGGCTTTACCATACACCAAAAACAACCGCCTGCAAATGTAGCTTTTTCAATCATTACACTCATCCTCTCTTTCGTGAAAATAGTATAGCATTATTTTGCTCATTACTGGTAAATTAGGTGTAGAATAACGGGTAGATAGGTTTTACGAGGTTAGAAGTATAAAAAATGAAACTTTACGTACTTTCAATCGTTACATTACTATAAAAAATAGAGGAGTCATGGAGTTATGGAAGAAGAAGAATATACAAGACGCTCGCAACGTCCAAAAAAACGCCGGTTACGGAAAGGGCGAGCAATTTTTACTTGCTTAGTGCTTTGTGTCATTGTAATAGCTGTTTATTCGGTCATGCAATATCGAAGCGGTTTACAATTAGCATCGGATACCAAAGTGCTGCAGGAGGATTTTACCGGTGATCAAGTGCAGGGCGATATTGAAAACTATTTGTTATTAGGTGTGGATACACGCGGTGAAGAAAAATCACGCACGGATACAATGATGGTATTGTCTTGGAATAAATCATCTAATGATGTGAAGCTTGTGTCGTTTATGCGTGATATTTATGCAGATATACCTGGCTATCAGTCCTATAAATTAAACACAGCCTACTATTTAGATGGTGTCCAACTGTTAAAGGACACCATTAGCAATATGTTTGGATTACCCATTCATCATTATGCACTGGTGGATTTTAAAAATTTTGAATCACTCGTTGATATTTTAGCACCAGATGGTATTGAAATGGATGTAGAAAAGGATATGTCTGAAAAAATTGGCGTTACGCTTACGCAGGGTGTGCACCAATTAAATGGCAAGGAATTACTCGGTTATGCGCGATTCCGCCAAGATGCCGAAGGAGACTTCGGACGAGTAGCACGTCAGCAGAAAGTAATTGAAGCATTGAAAAATGAAATATTAGCACCTCAAAACCTCCTGCACTTGCCGAAATTCGTTGGTGCTGCACAGGGCTATATAACAACAGATTATTCATCAGCTGGTGAAATTCAGCAAGTACTAAAGATGGTATCGAAAGGGAAAGTATCGATTGAGAAAGCAACAGTGCCGATTGAAGGTAGCTATGATTTCCAAAACTTTAGCCACGCTGGCTCTGCGATTGTAATAGATGAAGAAAAAAACAAAGAATTTTTACGTGAATTTTTAGGCATTTCTTTAGAGTGATTTTTCGCAAAAGCCAACATTATCCTGTAATATAAAGGGAGAGCAATTGGATTGGGGTGAGTATATGGAAAAAGAAAGACCAAAAGAGCGGTCAAATTTGTTTTCGACGAAATTTATTCGCTTTCTAGGTGGTAAAAACTTATTATTTACGCTGTTTATTTTATTATTACTCGCATGTGTTATTTTCATGTTTGATAAAGTTTCCTTTATATTTACCCCGCTTCAAGTATTATTTGAAGTAGTTATCTTACCAGGGGTACTAGCAGTCATCGCATACTATTTATTGCGTCCATTACTCGCCATTTTAGAAAACTGGCGGATTCCAAGAATTTGGGGCATCTTAATTTTATATATTGGTGTTCTAGGCGTGCTTACTTTACTTGTCGTGCTTGTCTATCCATTTTTGCGTGAACAATTCACCAATTTAGCCCAGGAATTCCCCGTGTATTTTATGGCACTAACGCAAAAAATTGTGGATTATCTGAATAATTCACGTATTAATGAGTACCTAGATAACATTAACTTTAACTATGAACAAGTTGTTACGAATTTTACAACAGATATAGTCGAAACAGTGAAAGACACTGCGGCCAATTTAGCACAAGGTGTCGCTACAGGCATTACCGGCTTTTTATCTACATTAACAGGGATTATTCTATCACTTGTAACGGTACCATTTATTTTATTCTACCTATTAAAGGATGGCGAAAACTTACCGAAGTTTGTCATTAAGATTTGCCCTCCACGTATGCGTAAAGGTTTACATGAGGTTTTGCACGATATGGACAAACAAATTAGTTCGTACATACAGGGTCAAATTTTAGTATCCATGTGCATCGGAGCAATGGTAACGATTGGTTTCTTGATCATCGGTATGAAGTACGCGTTGTTACTTGGCTTCCTTGCGATGATTACGAGTGTAGTGCCATACCTAGGGCCCGTTATTGCGATCACGCCTGCAGCGATCATTGCGCTTGTGACATCGCCATTCATGCTTATCAAACTCGCGATAGTATGGACAG
This sequence comes from Lysinibacillus sp. UGB7, assembly GCF_049058285.1. Lineage (NCBI taxonomy): Bacteria > Bacillati > Bacillota > Bacilli > Caryophanales > Bacillaceae > Lysinibacillus > Lysinibacillus sp. UGB7. The sequence continues at coordinate 38,478 of NZ_JBMGUV010000023.1, read as the reverse complement.
TTGTTCAGCTAATTGAAGGTAAATTTATTTCTCCGCAAATTATGGGGAAATCGCTGAGTATCCATCCTATTTCTATTATTTTTGTCTTGTTAACAGCAGGTTCCTTATTCGGCGTGCCGGGTGTCATCTTAGGGATTCCAGGCTACGCAATCTTAAAAGTATTTGTCAGTCATATGTTTAGACTATTTAAACAGCGTTACAACCGCTATGAGGACGAGACACATCAAAAATACGATGTGTGAGTTAAAACAGCTGCTACGGCTTGTAGCAGCTGTTTTTTATTGGATAAAGAAAAATAGCAATCATCACATTATTTCCTGTTGACCGTCAACAGTAAAACCCTTCCAATACGCAGCATGTTGGAAGGGTTTTACTGTTTTTAAAGGATGCTTAATGAGCGGGTTTATTGTTAGCAATCATTGCACTTTCTAATGTACCACCATGATAACAATAGTAGGTCTCTACATCCATCTCTTTAAGCAGTTTTAGCGATTGTTGTGCTGTTGCTATATCTAAACAAAAATGTGGATTTGCTACTGCCAACTCATTATTTTCTACGATGGCTGCATCACCAGTAATGATAGATTTTAATGCAGGAATATAGAGAGAGATATGTCCAGATGTATGCCCGGGCGTTGAAATAACTACACATTCATTGTTCACAATAAAATCACCATTGTTTACTATCTGGTCCACTTGCACATGTTTTAAATGTGTTAGTTGTTTGATAAATTCTTTTCCAAATGCCTGTTGACTAACTGGTAATTCTTCTAACATTTGCTCGGCTTGTATTAATCTTTCGGATTTAGTCGTTCCTTCAAGGGCATCTTTTTCAATTGCACTTGTAATAATGTGAAGGTGAGGATACTTCACTTTGAAATCAAATAACGAACCGATGTGATCATCATCATAATGTGTAACGATAATGTTTTTAAGCGTATTCAGGCTATAGCCTAGTTGAATGATTTGTTGTTCAATCATTGGCATAAACTGTGGATATCCAGTATCAACTAATGTTAAATCATTATCACATACAATCAACGTAGGATATATGTAATGCGTCTCGTTATTGTATGGATAGGCTATTTTTAATTCTTCTATTTTCAACATATTTTTTCCTCCATCCTGACCGATTGATGATGATATGCAAGTTGAATAGCATCGTGCCAAATGATACGTTGAGTATAGACGTACCTAGTAATATTTCCTAGTTACCGATGATACTATAAAAAAGGGTCTGTTCAACAGTCGACAAATCGACAATTGGACAGACCCGATGTTTTAGTAGTTTTAACGTTATCGTTGTAGCTGTAATTGTACTTGTGCTAAACGATCTATTGCTTCTTGAAGTACTTCTTTCGGTTGTACCAAAGCTAAACGTAAATAGCCTTGTCCAGCAGTTCCGAATACCGTCCCAGGCACAGTGACAACGCCTACTTGCTCAATTAGTTTGAATGCAAGGTCTGTACAATCAACATCGTATGGATATTTTGCCCAGACAAACATTCCGCCATTCGAAGGGGCCGCATCCCAACCCAGGTCACGTAAGCCGTTCATCAATGTTTTATGACGCTCAGAGAATGTTGCGCGCAGGCTTGCTGTGATGTCCTCTGCATGATCTAACGCAACTACTGCAGCGTCTTGAATTGGTTCAAAGATACCGAAATCTAAATTTGATTTAAGTTGCTTTAAAATCGCAATCATCTCAGCGTTCCCTGCGATATAGGCAATACGTGTCCCTGCTAAACTAAAGCTTTTTGATAGTGAGTTAATTTCCATGCCGACCTCTTTTGCTCCAGGGGCTGAAAGGAAACTAATTGGTCCTTCGCCTGTAAAGTAAAATTCTGAATAAGCAGCATCATGTAATACAATGACGTTATATTTTTTCGCAAAGGCAATCACTTTTGCAAAATAATCTAAAGAGGGCATTGCAGGGACTGGATTACCAGGTAAATTTAAAATAAGTAGCTTGGCCTTTTGCGCAATTTCTTCAGGCACAGCATCTAAATCTGGTAAAAAGTCATTGTCAGCTGTTTGTGGCATGTAATAAGGTGTAGCGCCTGCTAGATGGATTCCGGCATCGTAGGCAACGTAAGCTGGATTTGTGGATAGCACGATGTCTCCAGGGTCACAAAAAGCAATCGGTAAATGGACCAAGCCTTCTTGTGAGCCAACCGTTTGGATGATTTCACAAGTCGGATCTAAATCCACATTGTTACGTCTTTTGTAATACCTGCTAACAGCTTCATAAAAACGTTGTGTGCCAGTTAATGTGTAACCATATGATTCAGCTAGATTCGCTCTAAATGATAAATGTTCGCGAATTCTTTCATGTGGTGGAAGGTCAGGGCTCCCTAAACTTAAATCAATCATAGTCATGCCTTTTGCTTGTTGCTGTTTTGCGAAGTTTTTTAAGTCTCCAAAAATAGCCGGAGTAAATAATGTCATTTTTTTAGATGGTACGATTTTCAAACTAGTACACTCCTTATAGTTGTATAACAGAATAGTAGTACACATTTTATCATACTAAAGCGTATAAAGGGAAAGATATTCTGAAAAAAGAATATATTTTTGTAATGGAGAAGATGAGCGCTTAGGCTAGCGGAAATATTTTAGAACTCTTGGACCAAACTAAAGGAAATGAAGAAATTCTGTTATCATATTGCTAAGAGAAGGGGGAGTGGTTACATGAAAGTTTGTTCGTTAAGTGGACCTAGTGGAACAGGAAAAAGTACAAGCGCCCTTGTTTTTGCTCATAAAATAGGGAGTAAGGCCATTATTGATGATGGTTTACTTATCGTAAATGGTCTCAAAGTAGCGGGCATATCCGCAAAATTTGAGAAAAATACAATAACAGCGGTCCGACGTGCCATTTTTTCCGATGACGCACATTGTGAGGAAGTGAAAAAAGCACTCGGTACATATAACGTTCAATCGATTTTGCTAATTGGTACGTCCGATAAAATGACGAAAAGTATTGCCAAACGATTAGCGCTTGGGCCAATTACCACGTATTACTATGTAGAGGATGTCCGTTCACAAAAAGAAATCCAAAAAGCACGCTTTATTCGAGAAACACAGGGGAAACATGTAATGCCCATACCATATCGTCAAGTGGAGCAAAATTTCTTTAAACGATTGGTTCAAAAAGGGAAAGAGATTTTCTCCCCAAAACGCGAAAAGATTGGTGAAACAACAATCGTTCGACCAGATTTTCAACAACAATATATCGCCATAGAAAAACAAGTGTATGTGCAACTAATCGATTATTGCTGTACACAACAAGAAATTGTGCATAAAGTGGAACAAGTGCAATTTTTGCTGGGAGAGCAGGCTAAAGCTAACATTACGTTGCAACTAAAGCTGCCAATTAATTATGCATTACCAGAGCGTCTGTATCATGTGCAAGAAGCGGTGCAAGCATCTTTTTATCAGCATTTTGGCTATGAACTCGATGCCATTCATCTTCATATTAAGTCAGTGATGTTAATGAGAAAGTAAAAACAGGTACTCTATTTGCCAAAAGGCGAGAAGAGTACCTGTTTTTTAGTTAGATTGACGCTTGAATTGTGGTTGGCGCTTTTCAACGAACGCAGCACAGCCTTCTGAAAAATCAGCTCCTACAAATGGTGTAGTACCTTGCCATAGTTGTGGCACACTATCTACACATTCTTGTACAGATTGCTTTACAGCAAGTAATGCTTGTGGAGACATGCCAGCGACTAGCTTCCCCATACGAATCATGTATTTATTCAAGTCTTTTTCAGCGACTAAATAATTTAACATGCCCAGCTTAAAGGCTTCTTCCGCTTTAAACATACGACCTGTGAATACGAGATCTTTCGTTGTAGAAGGGCCAACAAGTTGCACTAAGCGCTGAGCAAATTTGTTATTGAGGGTAATCCCCAATTTGCCCACTGGAATGCCTAATTTTGTTTTTTCAGAGCCAATGCGAATATCACAGGCTAAAGCTAGTTCCAAACCAGCACCCATCGCAGGTCCATTGATGACCCCGATTGTTGGAATGGGCAATCGTTCAATTGTTGAGATTGTTTTTTCCATATGTACAAACGCTTCTTCCGCTTGTTCAAGGGAAATGGAGTTGAATTCTTTAATATCAGAACCTGCTGTGAAGTTTTCTCCAGAACCCCGTAGGATAAGCACTTTATTTTTGGCATTATCTAATACTTGTAATGCAATCTTTGCTAATTGATCCCACATATTTGCCGTTAATGCATTTTTTGCCTGAGGACGATGGATTGTGATGATGGCAAGTCCAGCAGTTTCCTGATAGATAATTTTTGCATCTTCTGCTTCAAGTCGTGTCGTTCTTACTTGCATAATTGAATAGCCCCCTACATTAAGATAATACATTTATTATATAACACAAACGGCGATAAACACTAAATTATACGAATTTTCATATAAATCCAGCTTGTTATACAAGAATAGAGTGATACTGATGAAAATGTATTACAATAGCACAAGTATAATTTACTATTGTAATAAAGCAAAAGATATGAGAAACTCTTGTGGGAACGTTTGTTTCTTTATTGCGAAAGGGGCATTTCCTAGTAGAAGAGTCGACGACTACAATATTACAGATTATCCGACACTATAGTTATAATTATATACATTACACACACCTCAAGTTACTATGAAATAGAAAGAAAAATACCTGCACCAGCAAATAAGGAGGTATCTAGATGATCACATTAAGGGATGCTTGGGAAAGTTACTTATTATTATTAAGTTCTTTGAAGAAAAGTGCAGCAACGAAAAAGCAGTATAATTTAGATGGACAGCAATTTTTAGCATTTGCTAATGAGGAAAGCATCTTATATTTGGACAAACAATTCAAAGAATTATTATTTAAGTATAGTAGTTATCTAAAGGAAACATATCCAAATGTTAATACATACAATCATAAAATGGCTACACTTCGAAGTTTTGTAGAATTTGTATTTTTACGAGAGTGGGTTGAACCATTTGATTATGAAATGATTTTGCAACCTAAAAAGAGAGGGAAAGAGGCATTAAAGATACTGTCCAAAGAACAGTTAATCAAAATTATGGATGTATGGCCAACGTATTTTCAATATGCAAAAACAACGGAGCATGCATGGTTAGCAAGACGAAACGGCTGTATTGTCCAAATGTTACTGGAGACAGGGTGCAAACCAGCAGAGCTTGTACGCATGAAATGGACACAATTACATGCAGATGCGTCGCTAATCTATGTGTCGAACCAAAATGGCCGCAGAGAAATTCAACTTTCAACTATTCTAATTGAGATGTTAAAGCAATACAAAGAAGCAACTGCAGAAATTCATCAGGAGGAGGTTGGGGAATGGCTATGGGTAAGTGAAGCGAGCCAAACAAAATCCATTACAACAAAGACCGTGGAACGCATTTTTCAAACGATTTCAAAGGACATCGGGACAGCTGTTCGAGCAACCGATTTACGCTATACAGTTATGCAAAAGGCCTTGCAAAGTGAAAAAACAATCGAAAATATTCAACAAACAATGGGCTATGTCCGAAAGTGGGTATTAACTGAACGAGGTGGACGTTTTCAATAAAGCCTAGAAGGAAAAGTACGATCTGATGTGGTGGACTGTCAAAAGTTCGATTAGTTCAACTAAAAATCAGTGGGGATGAAGAAAACAATCCCTACTGATTGAAGTTTCACTTTTCGCTTTACACTAATTGCTGCATGCTATGTTACAAGTGATTTAAAGCTTTAACACTTACCTTGACTGATAAATCGTGTTTACCGCCAGTATAAACCCCTTCGACAGGGCTGATATCTGAGTAATCACGCCCGATGCATAAAATGATGTGATTTTCTAGTACTTCCACGTTGTTTGTTGGGTCTAAGCCAATCCACCCAATACCAGGAATCATCACTTCTACCCAAGCATGTGTAGCTATATCACCGATTAGACCAGAGTTTTCGTCAACGTATAAATAACCACTTACATAACGTGCGGGAATGCCTTTTGCACGTAAAACGGCAAGCATTACATGTGTGAAATCCTGACACACGCCTCGTTTTAAAATGAAAGCCTGACTTGCTGTGGTGGTTACGTTCGTTGCTTGTGGGTCATACTCAAATGTTGAATATATATATTGCATTAAATTAAGAGAAAATAATACCGGGTTTTCCGCATGACCAATTGCATGATAAACTTCCTCTAATTGTGCTTCAGTCATATAAGTAAAGCTAGTGGACTTTAAATAGGGTAAATAATGCTCATAAAAAAGTTGAGAATGGAATATTGTCTGCATCTCTGGTGAATATTGAATACGGTGAATAAATGGCGCTCTTTGAATACTAACTATAGATGTCGTCTGAATTTCTAGCTCCTGATGTTGCTCTGGGATATAAAAAGTTCCAACAGTATTGCCCCAAATATCTAAATGCTCGCGCGTGAGTGAAGAAGGTGTAATTGTAATACGATAGGTTAGTAATCGCTGCCGTTCATCGCTCCGAGGCTTTAAGCGGATTGTATTCAAACTTTGATCGACTTCAGACTCATATTGAAAAACATTTGTATGCTGAATTTCAAATTTCATAGTGTCCGCTTCCTTTTGATTACTGACTTGCATGTTGAAAGGGAGCTTTAAATTGTTTCTTTCAAGATTGTAGCCTGGGCTCATATAAATGATAAATTGTTGCAAATGTTTGACTAAAATCAGTACATTGCCACAATCTTTCCTCCATTGAAAAAATAGCTTCTTCTAATGTAATTGTCCATAAGTCTATATTTAGCATTGCCATTAATAAAGCTTTTAACGGATTATGGACTGCTAAAAATCGAGCGCTTTGATGGTCTTTTTCGATTTGCATAAAGGCATCTTCCAATTTTTTTAAACAAAACATGACGGAGCGCGGAAAATGTTCATCATGCAATAAATATTGAATGACACTAGCCAAGTTGGTTTGCCTGTGCTTTCGGAAGTAAGATTCTGTCGCTTTCGATAAATCCAGTAAAAATTCTCCGTCTGCTTCTTGTATGGAAGTAGTAAGCTGTTTTTGTTGCTCCAACATAATTAATACCATCCGAATCGTTTTTTCCGCCCGTTCAAGCCATTTTCCAACTTGAATAAAATAAAACGGTAATTCCCGTTCCATGGAACCTTCAATTAACCCTGTAACAGTCAAGGAGGTCTTCCGAACATTTTGTAAAAAATAATTAAGTGATATTAGCGGAAAAGGCTTTTCCCGTTCGATGATTTCTTGCTGCAAGTACAAATAAAAAGAATTTTGCAATTCCCAAAGCTCGATGGGGATACTATCTCGTGTTATGCGAGCATTTTCTCGAACTGCACGCAAGGTTACAAGAAGGGCATTGCTATTTTTTTCGGAAAAAAGCAGATATTCAATAAGTGGATTGACGCGTCTAGATTCATAATACGACATAAATTCTTCCTTTGATGCACAAATTTCTAATATGGCTTCCCAGTGATCGATATATTCATTTTCATTACCAGATTGCTCCAACATATTCAACAGCTGTACTTGTAATATATGTGCGTTCGTTTCTGTGCGTTCGCTATATCTTGCCATCCAATATAGTGCATCTGCTACTCGACTTAGCATGCTGCCATTCCTCCTTTAATATCCACGTATCCTTTGCGCCTCCACCTTGTGAAGAATTGACAACTAATGAACCTTCTTTTAGGGCAACGCGTGATAGACCACCCGGTAGTACATAAATGTCATCACCCTTCATGACATACACACGTAAATCAACATGGCAAGGATAGAATCGACCATCCTGATAAGCTGGGGCGCGTGACAATTGAATGGTTGGTTGAGCAATATATTGAGATGGATTTTCTAAAATTTTTTGCCGGAAAATAGCTAAATCCTCGTCACTAGCATGTGGACCGATCAGCATATCATAACCACCTGAGGCACTGACATTTTTAATAACAAGTTCGTGTAAATGATCGAGGACCCATGCTCGTTGCATATCATCATGTAGCAGATACGTTGTTACATTTTCTAATATTGGTTCCTCCTTTAAATAGTAACGGATCATATCAGGTACATATGTGTACATTGCCTTATCATCCGCTACACCATTACCTACAGCATTTAATATAGCAATATTACCGGCTTTATAGGCATCCATGATATGTGCTACACCTAATAACGAATCCTCACGGAATATTGCAGGGTCTAAAAAATCATCATCAATGCGGCGATAAATAATATCGATTTGTTCCAGCCCATGGATTGTCTTCATGTACACCTTGTCACCCTGTACAATTAAATCTCGCCCTTCTACAAGCGGAATATTCAGCTGTTGAGCTAAAAAGACGTGATCATAATAAGCCGAATTATACATGCCTGCTGTTAATAAGACAGCTTTAGGTTCAGCACTTGCCGCTAAATGACGGGGGCGATGCGCAAGGAGTGCTTTTTTCATAAACGCCATTTGTTTTTCAAGTGAAAGAATTGTATGCTTTGAGAAAAATTCAGGATACACTTCCTTCATGACATAGCGATTTTGAAATACATACGACATGCCAGAGGGATTACGCAAATTATCTTCTAATACTCTGTACACGCCATTTTCGTCGCGTATTAAATCGATGCCCGCTAAAAAAATGTGATTATCAATGGGTACTCGTACACCAAGCATTTCTTTAAAATAGTATGGATTGCTTTCTACGAGCCATTTCGGAATGACACCATCTTGTAGAATGAACTGTTCGTGATAGACATCATGTAAAAAACAATTCAAGGCTTCAACACGTTGTTGCATTCCCGCTTCGATTACTGTCCATTGCTGATGAGGAATAATGATCGGTACAAAATCGAAAGGCATTGTACGCTCTGTTCCACCTTGTGCACCATATACAGTAAAAGTAATACCTTGTCTAAGGAAGCTTGATTGGGCTTGTTGATTTTTCTCTTGTAGCTGTTCTTTTGAAAATGCACTTAACTTACGATGGAAGGACCGGTAATGTGGTTTAGGTTGATCTCCATCTAGCATTTCATCAAAAAACAAACCGGATTCGTACAATTTCATATAAGAATCGCCTCCAAATTTAAGTAGTAAGGAAAACGTGCTACACTTAGTAAGAAATACATAAAAGGAGCTAGTAAAATGACAATCATTAATCTAATGCAAGCATACGAGCTAGACAAACTTTCGAAGCTAGGTTTAACGGATGAGGAGATAGTACGCACTTTGCAATCTGGAGATGTAACAGTTTGGCAGGAAAAGGTACCTCAATTTGAATTTCATGAAACGCAAACTCTTTTTCAAGAGGGGGAACATTCGTTCCTTGATGCGTTGCATGGCAATTATCGTGTGAAGTATGTAACATTGCCAGGTATTCAACGTTTACTACAACTTCGCTTTCAACTAGAAGAAGGCGATGATTATCAATTATTAGAAACAGGCATTCAATATTTGTCCTGTAACGAGGAAATCGTGACAAAGCTACAACATATGCTATCAGCTAATTGGCATCTTTCGAAACATGTCGATGGAACCTATAGTATTTTTGTTAAATCATTAGGTTGAGCCAAATAATTCCACCTGCGTTATGAGACGATTCGACACGTATAGTTATCCATCTAGTTATTTTTCAAAGCGCCTCACAGCGTTTTTCCATCCTAGAGTTTAATATTCATATAGTTGGCTGTTTATGCTTAAAATCGATTTAATTTAATTAAAAACGTTAAAAAGATGATTATCTAGGGACTTAGTAAATCATCTTTTTTTTCGTAAAAAAATAGAACATTTGTTCCTTGTGGTTAAAAAGGGCACTTTTTTTGCAATAAAGTTCCCAAATTTATATTTGGGAGCGTTTTTCGTGGTAAAATGGAGCGTATAGAGGTGATTTTATGCAAAATACACAGCTCCCAAAAATAATGAAGGATTTCCTGGTGTACTTAACAACCATCAAAGGGAAATCCCAGCGAACGAGAAAGGAATATGAATACGATCTGACATTGTTTTTTCGTTTCCATATAGCCGTACAAAACGACATTGACACAACACAAATAGCTAAAATAAATATTGCTACCATTACAATAGAAGAAATCCGTGAAATTACACTGGAGGATCTGTATTTATTTATGGAGTATTGTGAAGTGCATCGTCAAAATTCCGCTGCTGCTAGAGCGCGAAAAGTGGCGACATTAAAATCGTTTTTTAAATACATTAAAGGAAAACGTCGTCTCATTGAGGAAAATCCAGCAGATGAATTAGAAACACCAAAAATAGCGCGCAGGAAACCAGTTTATATGAATATGGATGAGGCAAGTCAATTTATAGACGGCATTCAGCTAAATCGCGCTTCACCCCGAAACTATTGCATGATGATGTTTTTCTTGAATCTAGGTATTCGAGTAACAGAGCTTTGTCAGCTAAATCAATCATCGCTGCAAGGTAGATACCTAACAGTTATCGGCAAAGGTAATAAAGAGCGTACCGTGTATTTAAACGATAGTTGCATGCAGGCGCTTGCAGATTATGAGCAAAGTGGCAAGACAGTTTATAGGGGACAAGGTGATGAGCCTCTGTTTATATCTCAAAAGGGTACACGCTTTACACGACAAACAGTTGCAAAAATTGTGAAGCAAATTAACAAACAATCTGGGCTACAAAAAGAGAGACTGACACCTCATAAGTTACGCCATACATCCGCTACTATGATGTATAAGGCAGGGGCAGATATACGAAGCCTACAGCATATTCTGGGCCATTCAAGCGTTGCGACGACGCAAATATATACACATATTGAAGATGAAGAGTTGCAACAGGTACTTGAAAATAATCCGTTTAATATTGTGCGTGAAAGCGATAGTCGAATGTGACTATCGCTTTCATTTTTGAAAATTCCTATAAAATAATTGACGAATGAAACATTCTGTTATATATTAAATAGAAATAAAAACAACTGTTATAAAACAGTTTTAACCTAAGGAGGATTTTATTATGACAAAGTATCGTGATGGATATGAATTTTACTGTGAAATGTGTGAACGTTATGGTTTGGAGCCAATCTCCTTCCGCTATTATGTAATCCAACTATCTCAAGAACAGTTATCTGCATATAACATGCAAGCAAAGCAATTAGGCATCTAATTATTATTGCACTAAAGGATGTGGTTACTACGGAAGTCGACGCGAATATTTTATGAAAAGCCCAGCCATACTAATAGATATGGACTGGGCTTTTATATTTTTTATGAGAAATATCTGAAAATTTATTATTGACTTAGTAATAATTCTGTTATATATTATTTTTAAAATAATAATTTTGTTATAGTACAACATGACATGAAATTGAAATGTCACATCATGAAGTGCCAGCAGTGTGATTTACCAATCAATTTCTACTATTATGTGCAACGGTGATTAGAAGTCTACTACAGCGCAACGTTATTTATGAAAGGAAGTTATTAGGATGACAGACTATCGAAAAGGCTATGAATTTTACCGACAAATGAGTGAAAAACATGGCTTGGAGCCAATTAATTTTCACTATTATATTTTAAACTTATCGCAAGAACAATTAGATGCATATAATGATGAACAAGCAAAAGCTTTGGGAGGTGAAATTGAATATGATGTGTCTTAACTTGTGAAATGCCTTACTGCCAAACTGTGACAGTAAGGCATTTTCAAATGATAGGCTGTATATGATAAATAGCCTGATTTTTACATTGCAGTTAGTACTAAGGTAATTGTTTTTTTGGAATAATAGTATTTGTAAAGTAACTATTTTTTGTCTAATTTATAGAAATCTATGAAATGATGAAGATACAGATTTTAGATTTGGGTTGAATTAACTGCTTTTCTAAGACTATAATATAATTACATAAAAAAGGGCGATATACCACAACTTTATACCTCACTATATACATATAGCAAAAGTACCAAACCCATCTTATTTCAATGAACGGAGAATGAAAATGATGAATATCACGCCTGGTAGTATAAATCAAGTGAACTACAGCCTGAAGGAATTACAAGACATTTTTTCAGCAATGAACAGTTCAATCATTGTAGCGATTACAGACCGAACAGGGAGAATCACATTTGTTAATGATCATTTTTGTAAAATTTCTAAATATACGCGTGAAGAATTAATGGGCCAAGATCACCGGTTACTCAATTCAGGCTTCCATCCAAAGTCTTTCTTTAGAGAGATGTGGAAAACAATAGGAAAAGGGGAAATGTGGAATGGTGAGGTATGCAACCGTGCTAAAGATGGTAGCCTATACTGGGTTAAAACGACGATTATCCCTTTCCTAGATGATAATGGTAAACCCTATCAATATATCGCTATCCGAGTTGATATTACCGCACAAAAAGACATAAAAAAAATAACCCACATTGCTTATCACGATGAATTAACAGGACTGCCAAACCGTCGTAAGTTAGAACAGCGTTTAGAAAATGAATTCCATCAATCCCGACGTACGAGTGAGAAGTTTGCGTTATTTTTCATTGATGTGAATCGTTTTAAAAACATTAATGACGGCCTGGGTCACATCATCGGGGATATGTTCCTTGTGGAAATGGCAAACCGTTTACGAAATATCGATCACACTGCCAATTCCTTTTATCGTCACAATAGTGATGAATTTGTCATGATATTAAATGATGTCAATCGAATAGAAGAAAAGGCAAAGGAAATTATTAGTGTTTTCGATGAGAGCTTTATCGTGGATACGTATGAATTTTATGCCAGCATTAGTATTGGGATTAGTGTCTTTCCAGACCATGCAAACTCCATTGAAGAGCTGCTAAAAAATGCTGATATAGCGATGTATGCTGCAAAAACCACACGTGGTAATCAGTATCGCTTGTATCGCCCGAATATGGATGAGTCGAATGATAAATGGCTATTACTAGAAACAAAACTACACCAGGCGCTAAAAAAGGATATTTTAGAATTACATTATCAACCGAAAATTGATTTAAAGACTGATAAAGTAGTTGGTATGGAGGCATTGCTTCGCTGGTATGACCCTGAACTAGGACAAATGCCACCAGATCGTTTTATTCCGTTTGCTGAAGAATGTGGACTTATTAATGATATTGGCGTATGGGTATTAGAGAAAGCTTGTGCTCAAGCTTATACCTGGAATCAAAGCCACCGCTTAAACTTACGAGTAGCAGTGAATATTTCACCGATTCATATTAGTACGTTTGGCTTTGTTGATATGGTACGTGGCGTACTTGCAGAAACAAAAATAGATCCGCATACACTAGAAATCGAAATTACGGAAATGAGCATGCTGGATTACACCGAAGATCTAATTAACACGATAGAGCAGTTACGATCACTCGGAATCACCATTTCTTTGGATGATTTTGGGACAGGCTATTCATCGCTCAATTACTTAAAGAAATTCCCGGTTGATGTGCTAAAGATCGATCGTGCTTTTGTACGTGACATCGTACCTGAAAAATCAGGGATTGCAATGATTTCCGCTATGATTTCATTAGCACATGCGTTAAACCTAAAAGTTGTAGCTGAAGGTGTCGAGGAAGAAGCTGAATTAAAGGTGCTGCGTGAACATGGCTGTGATTTTGTTCAAGGCTATTACTTTAGCAAACCGTTGTCAGTGGAGGACTTCATGAATTCAATTTTAAATAGTGCATCAGTATAAATTAACTTAACCATGTGCGTTTTACAAAAGAAGCCTTCACTTTTTTTATCCCATTATGTGGACATAAAAGTAAAGGCTTTTTGTTGAGGGCACAAAAATAAGGCTAAAAAGATGGGTACATTTTCCAAAAAAATGTTGCCGAAGAGCATTCAGGTTTTCTAAAGCCTCCAAAACGGTAGGAGGCTTTTTTAGCATAGATTGAGGCCAATTAAGACCTTAAGAAAAGTATTTTTTTGCATAGGTACATGCCTATTGCAATTTAAAATGAGAAAATATAATATAAGTATATAGTTATATACGAATGTAATCACCTGTCTTTGGTTGGGGGATTTTATTTCAAACAATATATAAGTAAATGATTATATAAGGAGAGCAGATAAATGGAAAACACACGACTAGAAAAACAATTAAAAGCGACTGCAGATTTGAATCGTATTAAATTACTTGCATGCATGAAAAATGGGGAGGTTTGCGTATGTGATTTTGTGGATGTGCTAGGGATTTCACAACCAGCAGTTAGTCAGCATCTTCGAAAATTAAAGGAGGCAGGCATTATTACAGAACGCAAGGTTGGAACATGGAAACATTATCGTTTAGTGGAGGATCAAACGCCGCTGATGAAAGGTATTTTAGAACAAATTGAGCCGTTAACAGGATGCAATTGTGGCTCTGACTGTACACACATAGGGGAGGAAAATTAATGGGTAATGAATCTTTAACAAAACAGCTTTCGTTTTTAGATCGCTACTTAACGCTTTGGATTTTTGTTGCTATGGGTATTGGCGTTTTATTAAGTATTACCATGCCCACAATTGGCGAAGCATTAGAATCCATGTCTGTGGGTACAACATCCATACCGATTGCCATAGGGTTAATTGTTATGATGTATCCACCACTGGCAAAGGTTAAATATGAGGAAATGTGGCGTGTGTTTAAAGATTGGAAAGTACTTTTACTGTCACTTTTGCAAAACTGGCTACTTGGTCCGTTCTTAATGTTCTTTTTAGCGATACTCTTCTTGCATGATTATCCAGAGTATATGGCAGGACTCATTATGATTGGATTAGCTCGATGTATTGCCATGGTCATCGTGTGGAATGACCTAGCTCGTGGAGATCGAGAATATGTAGCTGGTCTAGTTGCCTTTAACTCCATTTTTCAGATTGTAACGTATTCGATTTTTGCCTACTTTTTCTTAAATGTTTTACCTGGTTGGTTTGGCTTAAAGAATTTCAATGTGTCCATTTCCATGTGGGAAATTACAAAGAGTGTCCTGATATACTTAGGGATACCATTTGCAGCCGGATTCTTAACCCGCTGGATAGGCATCAAAACAACAGGGAAACAGTGGTATGAGGAAAAACTCTTACCAAAGATTTCGCCACTAACTTTAATCGCACTGCTTTTCACCATTGTGATGATGTTTGCCTTAAAGGGTGAGCAACTAATCGAATTACCACTTGATGTTGTACGTATAGCGATTCCATTATTTATTTACTTTGTGGTGATGTTTGCAGTATCATTCTTCTCTTCTCGTAAAGCTGGAGCATCTTATCCTGTCACTGCAGCCCTTTCTTTTACAGCTGCTAGTAATAACTTTGAGTTAGCCATTGCTGTAACTGTTGGTGTTTTTGGACTTCATAGTGGGGTGGCGTTTGCCGCTGTAATTGGTCCACTTGTCGAAGTACCCGTTCTTATTGGACTTGTATGGGTTGCCTTACGCTGGCAGAAAAAATATTTTAAAAACTAAGGAGCACTCAATATGACATGCACACTTTATTTCTTATGTACTGGGAACTCTTGTCGTAGTCAAATGGCTGAAGGGTGGGCCAGAAAATTACTACCGAAAGATTGGACCGTAAAAAGCGCTGGCATTGTAGCACACGGCGTGAATCCGAATGCTATCAAAGCTATGGCAGAAGTAGGAATTGATATTTCGAATCATACATCTAATTTAACTGATTTTGAGACATTAAATAACGCAACGCTTGTTGTTACGCTATGTGGAGATGCGACTGCTCAATGTCCGATGACGCCACCGCACGTTCGTCGTGAGCACTGGGGGTTTGAAGATCCTGCGAAAGCACCTGGGACAGATGAAGAAAAGTGGGCGGTTTTCCAAAATGTACGCGATGCAATAGGAAAACGTATTGAACAATTCGTAGCTGAGGAGCTGACATAAATTGAAGGAAATTCATGTTCATGAGCCAGCAATGAGCCGCTCTACAGGCTTATGTGACCATCTACTGACACAGAACGAACGATTGTCTACTGTGAAATTCAGATATGTTCATCCATTCATAAAGCTTTTTCAATATTACGTCTAGCTTCATGCTAGACGAAAAAAATACTTTATATATAAGAGAATGCTTATATTGAAACTTTAAAGAAAAGAAGGGTATATTTATGAAAACACTTAACGTAATCAAACAAAATGATTCTTGTTGTACCACGGCTAAAGGCATTGAGGTGCAAGAGGCTATGAATGATTTAAATAAGAATTTCCCTATTGTAATAATTGGTGCTGGTCCAATCGGATTAGCAGCAGCTGCTCATTTAGTGGAAAGAAATCAGTCGTTTATTTTACTAGAGGCAGGAAATGAAATTGCTCATAATATTCGTATGTGGGGCCATGTCACACTATTTTCTCCATGGCGATACAACATCAATAAAGCTGCTAAAGCTTTACTTGAGGACACGGATTGGCAAGAGCCTGACTTAGAAACAATACCTACTGGGCATGAGTTAATTGATCTCTATTTAAAGCCTTTAGCAGCGTTAGCACAAATAAAACCTTGTATTCAACTAAACTCAAAAGTAGTAGGGATTTCACGTCAATTGAATGATAAGATGAAATCAAAAAATCGAGTAAATCAGTCCTTTAAGATTTATGTGGAACAGGGGAACGACATCAATGTCATTGAGGCGAAAGCTGTTATTGATGCGACAGGTACGTGGGGGAATCCAAACCCAGCAAATTGTACAGGTGTTTGGCTCCAAAATGAAAAAATATTAGCAGATCATATTGAGTATGGCATTCCTGAAATAAAAATGAATTCTACAAGATATGCTAAGAAGAAGATTGCTGTCATTGGAGGCGGTCATTCAGCTATCAATACCTTATTAGCTCTTGCTGAATTACAACAAGAGGATCCTTCAACGAAACTTGTTTGGATTATGCGTAAAAAATCTGTAGAAGAAGCCTATGGTGGCGAAGAAAAAGATGCGCTGACTGCACGGGGTGCTCTCGGTATACGTATGCATGAATTAGTAGATACAGGTAAGATTGAGGTAGTTACACCCTTCTATATTTCACAGGTAAAAAAAGGTGAGAACATCAATATTGTTGGTACTATTAACGGAGAACAGAAAGTATTAACAGGATTCGATGAACTTATTGTCAATGCAGGAAATCGACCAGATTTTACTATTAATAGCGAACTACGTCTTTCCATTGATACAGCAACAGAAAGTGTGCACGCATTAGCGCCACTAATTGATCCTAATGAGCATAGTTGTGGAACAGTTCGAGCGCATGGAGAAGAAATACTACGACAGCCAGAAAAAGATTTCTATATTGTGGGCGCAAAGAGCTATGGTCGCGCACCAACATTTTTAATGGCAACAGGCTATGAACAAGTCCGTTCAATAACAGCCTATTTATCAGGTGATGAAGAAGCTTCGCAACGTGTGGAATTGGTGTTACCAGAAACAGGCGTATGCAGTATTAATCTTGTCAATAAATCAAATACATGTTGTTAATAATTCGACTGTTAGCGAAAGCTAGCAGTCCTTTTTGACTCAACAAAGTTAGGGGGAAAAGGTGAGCACATTCTAGTGACTTGACCACTACCTTCTGGAGAGGGTCAAGTATGACAAAGCTATCTCGAGATTCATTATCTAAAAAACGATCATAATCAAATTATTTTTACCTCATTAAAGTGCCAGATAATGGTATAGCAAGGGAACTTGACATGTCACCTTTTGGTGTCCTATAATTATTAAGACAACAAAAGGTGTCATATTATTAAGAAGTTTAATCGCTGGCATTACAGGGAATAATAATGAAAAGGTGGGGGGATTTTGAACGAAAAAAGTCAAGTGAGGGATGTTTTTGCCGCTGTTGCCGATCCAACAAGGCGAAAATTGCTTCAAATGTTGGCAGATGTTGAAGAATTACCCCTACATCAGATAACGGTTCATTTTCGAATGGGTCGTACAGCAGTTTCTAAGCATTTGGCTGTCCTTCAAGATGCAAATCTCGTAATTACTAGAAGGGTTGGTAGAGAAACGAGGTATCGGTTGAATGCTACACCGTTGAAAGAAATTCAAGATTGGGTATCTTATTACGAAGGATTCTGGAAAGAAAGAATTGATAAATTAAAACTTTTATTGGAGGAAAAACGATGAAATCAGATGTATCATTAGATTTTAAATTTACAAGTTCAATTGAGCAGGTGTGGAACGCATTAACAGATTCGGATACTCTCGCAAAATGGATATGGAAAAATGACTTTAAACCACTCGTAGGTCATCAATTTCAATTCCGAGCTGAGCCAAATGAATGGTGGGATGGAATTGTAGATTGTAAGGTGCTCGAAGTGAACGAGCCTCATCTATTATCTTACACTTGGGCAAGTGCTGGAGAAAGCACTACTGTTACTTGGACTTTGACAAAAGATTCAGATGGCACTGTCCTTCTACATCTCGATCAAACTGGATTTAGTGAAGAAACAAAAGCTCGCGAGGGAGCCATCGAGGGAGCTAAATATGCTTGGATGAATATGAGTGAACAGCTCGAAAAAGTGTTAGCACTGTAAAAGAGATTTCTTCATCCTCGTTAACGAGACATTAACAATAAAGGGCGCTTTTCTAAAGCAAGAAAGAAAGGCGCCCTTCTTATGCAATTATCTGTCATATAATTGCAGTCAGTATTTTTCAAACGATTTTCTACAATCGGACGCTTTTCAGGAACACGGAAAGCGTCATTTTTAATGGGACAAAGGATTGAGTCCAATAACAATTTTGGTTATTTAGCAAATGAGCAGGATGGTTGGTTGTAGAAACTTTTGTAATTTGAGTAAATATACTTTGTGGGTTTGAGACTGAAAAAAGGATCACTAACTGCTGGATGTGAGCCATGCAATTATTTCTTCAAAACCGGATAAGTGCATAGATAACAAGAAATATAGAAATCTTCGTCTACAATTCGTATGCATTTGTCGATTCGAAAAATACACAACTTATGCTGCAGTTTTACTAACATGGTAATACTTAATTTAGACAACAGAAAGGATATCACTATGAACATAAATCAATTAATTGCCAACAATATTAACCAATTAGATGCAGTACTACCGGTAAATAAATCGTTAGGAATTGCTGGATTGTCTGGATCTGGTAAAACGACTTTTTGCCAAACAATTGGTGAAGAATCCAAGAAGCGTCTTGTTTCCTTATTGCCAAAGGCAGAATATCAGTATTTATTTCCTAATATTATGGAAACAAATTTCAGTGCCATCAAGATGGAAGACATACCTCTCGTACTTTTTCTCGGGAAATCATCCATTTCTTCCAATCCTCGTTCAACAATTGGCACACATACGGGTGTTTTTAAAGAGATTCGCGAACAGCTTGCTGAACAATTTAATCTTTCGCCAGAAGTTTTTTCATTTAATAATGCATTAGGCTGGTGTCCAGATTGTAAAGGGCGCGGTACTACCAAAAATGTTGAATGTAAGAAGTGTCAGGGCAGGCGCTATAATCCAGAAGTTGAGCAATATAAAATTGAATTACTTGATAAAGCACAGAATATTTCCGATATCAACGACTTAAGCATTGAAACCATTTTTTCACTAGCAGAAGTTTTAAATATTAGTGAAGCAAAACAACATATTCTAAAAAATATCATCAATATGAATATTGGTTACTTAACATTAAATCGTATTATGGGTACTTTGTCAGGTGGAGAATTGACACGCCTTTACTTGGCCGAATTCATGGCAACAAGTGAAAATACCGTTATTATTATTGATGAAATTTCCGTGGGTCTTGATCACCAAACACTATTGAAAATTTTACAAGAGATTAAACAATTGGGCTATAAAAATCAAATTTGGCTTATTGACCATTCTGACACGGTGCTTAACACAGCGGAAGAGCAATTGTTCTTCGGACCTGGTAGTGGTAAATATGGTGGGAAAATTGTTGATGAATCCCCTCGTCCAAAATCAATCATTTGTGAACAAAATCAGGCAATACCAACGCAATACTATCAATTTCATGATCTTTACTGTCGTAATATTCAAATGGCTGAAATTCACATTCCTAAAAATAGAATTGTCACATTTACGGGAGAGTCTGGATGTGGTAAATCTACACTTGTCAATGAATGTATGGCCAAAGATTTTGTGAAGCGCTATCCAAAAGATAAACTCGTTATGGTAGGGCAAGATCGTAACCAATCGATTACGAGTCGGTCAACCGTTGCGACGTTTCTTGATATTAAGAAGAAACTCACAAAATATAGTAACGATATTGATGATATTTTTCAGCGCTCGATTGAAGATATTATTGATGAATTACCAAATGAAGACATCGCTCATAAACGTTTGAGCTTATTAATCAAACTGGGACTTGGTTATTTGACATTGGAAAGAAAAACACAATCTTTATCGACTGGTGAATTTCAATGTGTCCATTTAGTTTCTGAACTGTTTGCCAACTCAAGAAACCCACATACGCTTTTTATTTTTGACGAACCTTCAAAAGGTTTATCACAAAATATTTTAAATCAATTCATTGATAGTGTTAGGGTCATTCTACAAGATGAATCCGTGTCAATGATAATGATTGAACATAATGCCTATATGCTAGAAAACTCTGATTTTATCGTTGATTTTGGTAAAAGACAGCCTGCACCTATAGCGCATCTTGCTGTTGTCAGTCATGCTGATTATTATCGTCAACCAAACAGTGCGAATAGAGTTGCTCCATTGCAAATTTCTTCAACTATCCATCAACAAAATGGCATTAACTATTTAAAAGAACATCATATTGCCTATTTTAAAAATGCAGAAAACGTCTATAAGGGCGGCATCTTGAAAAGCCTATCATCAATGGCTCGTTTGATTTATGGTGAGTTCGAATCTGAAACCATTGCACCCGTCATCGCCATTGATCTGGAACGTCACTTGTATAGTCAATATAGTTTTCTCTATGAAATCGGTGGATTAATTAACCATATAGTCGCGGCTCATCCAACCAATAAAGATACGAATAGCTTTGACTTCTATTATCAAGACAATCATTGTCCAAGCTGCTCAGGCCGTGGGGTGATTGAAAAATTTGACTTTGATGTAGTTGTCCAGGACAAAACCGTGCCATTTTGGGATGGCCTATTACATCCTGACGTCATGGAAGTATTAAAATACTATCAATATCCGAAATTGCAATTCCTCTTTGATGAGATTAAAAATGAGCTTGGTCAAGATATAAGCAAAAGTTATCATGATATGACGGAAGCAGAAAAACATACCTTCTTATATGGGTATTGGGAAAAGTCATTTTATGATAAAGCAGGCAAGGCATCGAGGACATGGGAAGGCTTTAATTTAATCATTGGGCGCTATATATTTGTATCGAAATCGATTATTAAAGAGCACATAAAAGCATCCAAAGAGATGATTACCTGTCCAATCTGTCAAGGGACTGTGCTAAACCATCATAAAAAGCTTACATTTGGCGACACGGATATACGTGACATTATTCAGCAACCAATAAATCAAGTGATGAAAACAGTTGGTAAGTTACACATACTAGAAAAACTAAAGGCTATCGTCGGCGGTGATATGACTTTGACTGAAGATGTCTCCCTATTGCCTAGGGAAACACAGGTCGCACTGAAAATGTTTGAACTGGAGCAGGGAAGCTTTGCCCATTATGAAATGGTTTTACAAAATGTCCTACCATTTTGGGGCAGTATTAGCGATAATATCGAAGCCATCAGCATGAATAATCGCATCACCATCTGTGATTTTGACAATATTACCGAAACGAGAGAAACCATCATTGATAAGTATTTCACCAATGGAAAATACAAAAAATTGACGTATGTCTACGAAGCGCTCGGTTACAAAAAAATTGTCACCCTCATTAATAAAGTTAAAGCAAGTCATCCATGTCCATTCTGCAAAGGGAAGAAAGTCATATCGGAGGATGGGCTCCATGATGGCGTTTATAAATTATCGGTACCATGTGTGAGTTGTTATGCAAGTGGTATCAATGATGAAGGGCGAAAGGAAATCGTCGAGGGCATAGACGTGCAAACATGGCTAACTGGTAAAGTAAGTGACGTTGTTACGGAATGCTTAAATCTTGAGGCTGTTGCAGAGCTTCTAATTTTCAAACGTATCCGTGAATTGAATAAACAAGAAATGATGGCAATTTACCAATTCCTTGAGCAAAATAATTAAATTAGAATGATTCACACAAGCGATAATTAAATACTGAGCTAGCTGTCAATCAGTGAAGAAAACTCATGTGCAATGATAAATTGCATATGAGTTTTTATGCTTTTCAGAAGAGGAACAATTGGATGACTAAAGGACAGCGTAGGTTGTTTTTCTGAAATAATAAAGATTAGTTAGAGAGACCTTGTGAATTACAAAATGGCCAAAGACAGAGTGAATAAACGTCATCTTAATTAAGACAACGGGATCGATACTAGGACGACCATCTGGTGAATAGAGCGTTTCAACCATTGGATAAATTAAATGAATGAAAAATCAATCGCAGCTTCTAATTTGCGTACTAAGTGTTGTTGTGGAACCACTTGAGCAATCGTCATCGTTTCAAGTGGATGTTGCTTGTAGCTGAGCGTTTAGCTAAATTCTGCACGAAACGTAAACAAGGAGAAGGCTAGCTAGTTCATCCGCGGAAAGCGAGTGGCTTTTTCCTAACCTGATTATTGTTACTTTCTATAGTCTGAGATGGCATAAATGTCATTGATGTTAAAGCTGTTATTGCTGTGACAGGTACTTGAAGGAATCCAAATCCAGCAAATTCTACAAGTGGCTGGTTACAAACTGGAAAAGTATTTATTGCATTCTTAGAAAATACATTATAAGATGATAATGATAATCATTTTCAATTAAAAAGGAGAGAGAGTTAATTGACAACCAAAAGACATCTTATAATTGGCATGCATTTAGCAGTTAATGGTGAACAAGGCCAGAAAGGGACGTTTATTGATGAGCATATTGCATTTGCCCAACGTGCAGAGGCAGCAAAATTAGATTTTGTATTTAAGGCAGATTATTTAATAGCCCATCCGGAGTTAATGGCTAAAACGAAAGGAACAGCAGGGCTAGATCCTAGTTTTTTATTTGCGACAGTAGCAAGAGAAACTAAACAAATAGGTTTAGTCACAACGGTTTCAACATCATTTATTCCACCTTATATTATAGCAAGGCAATTACAATCCTTGAATTGGATTAGTGAGGGACGTTTAGGTTGGAACCTCGTAACATCCATTGATGGGGCGTATAATTTCAGCAACGAGCCAATGCCCTCATCAGAAGAGCGTTATGCAAAGGCAGCTGAATGTAAGGAAATTGTACAGCAGCTTTGGCATAGTAACCCTTATGAAATATTAGAGGCAGACGGTAATTTAGAGATAATTAATGAGCTTGTCAAGCCAATTAACCACGAGGGAGAGTATTTTCATGTAAAAGGCCCATTAAATATTCCGATGCATCCAGCAGGTGATATTCCGCTATTTCAAGCAGGAGCATCGGAAACAGGGCGTCAATTTGCAGCGACAGTATCGAACGCGATTTTTGCTGCCACGCCAGCGATGGAAGTAGGTATTGAATTACGTAATGATTTGCGTAAACGTGCTATTACAGCAGGTCGTTCGGCAGATGACATTCGTTTATTACCTGGATTGTATTTCTTTATTGGTGATACATATGAAGAAGCATTAGAAATGCATCGTAAAGCACATGAGCATCTTACAACGGAACGCCGCTACACCGCCTTAGAATCCGTAATAGGCATGGACATTCGTCATTTATCTCTTGTGGATCATGTAACAGCAGTAATGTTGCCACCAGAGGATCAAAAAGTTCGTAGCAAAACGCATGCACAACTTGTGCGCCGTTATATCATTGAAAATGAACCGACTGTTGAAGAATTGTTAGCACGCCCAGAAGTAATTGGCTCTGCACATCTAGTAGCAATTGGTACACCACAAGATATTGTGAATCAGATTGTCACTTTTTATGAAGAGGGAGCATTGGATGGCTTTATTGCTGTGCCAGGTGGTCCTCCAAAATCTTTAGATTTATTCTTTAGCGATGTTATACCGATGCTAGTCGAACGTGGCTTATTCCGAGCTGAATACAAAGGAAACACTTTGCGCTCACACTTAGGATTAGATGCATAATTACTTATTTAATTGAAACAAATTGATAGAATTGAACGAAAAGGGCAAATGGTGTTGAGCAAAACACACTTTTGCCCTTTTGTTGTTGGTAATCGCATGTAAACAGGTTGTACAGCTATAATTCGTTAAATGGTTAAGAAGAGCTGTAAATCATATGCAAAACTCAAGACCGTATCAACCGAGTAATTTTTTATGATTTCAATATACAAAAAAATTCTTCAATGGCCGCATGTAGATGCAAGTATATACAATGTAGACGGTAGTAGAGGCTTTGTTCAACGAACGGGAGCTTTCATAAAAGAACAATAACCACTTACAAACAGCTAACTGGACTTTGGTATTAATTCATAAAATTCGGACAAACTAAATAATAGTTTCAAAGTAATAGTGTATACTTAATGTATGCAATTAATTTTTTATCGGAGGAATAATATGAAACTAGGAGCATTCTCTGTAAGTTTAAGTGTAAAGGACATTAATATATCAAAATCATTTTACGAAAATCTAGGATTTAAAGTATTGATGGGTGACATTACCCAAAAATGGCTCATTATGAAAAATGATAGTTGCATAATTGGTCTATTCCAAGGAATGTTTGAAAAGAACATTTTGACGTTTAATCCAGGATGGAATGACAATGCCGAAAATCTTGATTCGTTTACGGACATTCGAGACATCCAAAATCAACTTAAAGAAAAGGGAATTAAAATACTGTCTGAAGCAGATGAAACAAGCGATGGGCCTGCGAATTTTACAATTGAAGATCCTGATGGTAATACCATTCTTTTGGACCAACACAGATGAAATGAAGGGAGCGATTCTTTATAAGAATTGCTTTTTTTTGTATAACTGAAACCCTCTGCTGTGTAGGGGGTTCCGGAAAGCTTTAGCAATGGACAAAAAAAACCTTTCGTACAATAAAGTCTGGTCTGGTCAACCGATTTCGTACGAAAGGAGTATCCAAATGGATAATAAAAGTTTAATACATACAAAATGGAATTGTCAGTTGTGTCAATACAAAATCAAAAATATGCTCTATCAGTTTTAACAGATATTAATCACCCAACTGACAATACTGTAGCAAAAATATCAAATATCCATGGATTATTAATCAGCATCTCAGAATCTAAGAATCGTGCTCATTCTATAAAGGGTAATTTTGACCAACAGCTATGTCTACAATTTTCAATCATTATGGTAAATAATACTTGAATGAATAATGAAAACAAATAATTAATAATATTAAACAACTAATTAATATTATTAATTTTTTTAATGAAAAAATTTAATTTTATTATTTATATTTTTGATTTCTTGTTATATAATCAAATCAACTAAAAGAAAGGAATTTCATAATGGCTTATAAAGTAATCACAAATTGTCCTGTCTGCAGTAAAACATTAAAAATTACAAAGTTGCAGTGCTCTCATTGTCACACTACGATTGAAAATGAGTTTGAATTATCTAAGCTGGCATCCTTATCGACGGATCAGCTTCATTTTGTGGAAGTATTTTTAACATGCAGAGGGAATATCAAAGATGTTGAAAAGGAACTGGGTATTTCGTATCCAACGGTTCGAGGCAAGCTAACAGACATCATTTCATCCCTTGGCTATGTACAAAAGAAGAAGAAAAATGAAGTAGACGAGAAAAAAGTTGTTACCATGTTGGAAAATGGCGAAATCACACCAGAAGAAGCCATTAAGCTCTTAAAAGAGGAATAAGGAGGAATTTATCATGAAAGAGGAAATTACAAGAGTGTTAACAATGGTTCAAGAAGGGAAGATTGATGCAGATAAGGGATCAGAACTGATTCAAATATTACAAGGAAAAGAAGAAACAGGTAATAAACTGTTGGAAAAACCGACGAAATATTTAGATAAAACATTAAAAATTCGTGTAGTATCAACCGAAAATGATAACGTCACGGTCAATTTGCCTATAAAACTTGTCAAGGTCGTATTAATGGCTGGACACAGCATCGCAGCGAGTATTCCTCAAGCGGAAAAATACGTGAAAGATATCGACATCAGCCTTATTATTGAAGCAATCGAAAACGAACTAGATGGCCAAATCGTTGATATTAAATCGGCAAACGGAGACACCGTTTCGGTCATCATTGATTAGTGATTTGCTTATGATGCATGTAAAAGTGAAAACAAAAGACGTTCGGTTTACCATCCCAGTTCCATATGTTATTTTAAATATTGCTATTTCCATTTTATCGTCAAAATTTTTACAGCAAAATGTAAACAAATGGTCAAAAGAGCACTTTGAAAGAAAAAAAATCGACTTTACCTTTCCACTAATAGACAAAGAATCGCTAAAGCCTATTGTCAAGGAACTAAAAAATTATAAGGGAATCGTGCTAGTAGATGTCAAAGCTAAGGACGGTACTGAGGTTAAGGTTAGACTATAATTTATTATAGAATACACCAACCACAGACTGGAGTTTTAAAAAAAACCTAATTTCTAGCTTACTATACCGAGAAAATTGTAAAAAAGACAAAAAAGGTATTTAAGCTCAAACAAACATAACCCCGTTCTAAATTTAGGACGGGGTTAATGCTTGTTTGATTTTTGATTGTAAGAATATTAGCCACTTGTACGTGGACAAGAACTTCCGGACTTTGTATAATAAACACAAGAATTTCCATACTTTCATATTGGTTTATAATCGATAGAAAAAAACTCGCATCCGTCTCTAAAATATTTGCAATTTTGTTAATAGAGCAAGAGGGTAAACTGAGTTTAGACGATTCAATGTATACTATAAATTATACAAACAGAACAAGGAGGGAAAGTAATGACTAGAAAGCAAAAAGTTATAATTGTTGGTGCAGGGATTGTTGGTGCATCTATTGCTTATAATCTATCAAAGGAAAATCAGGATGTCACTTTAGTTGAGAGCCATTCAAAAGCAGGATGTGGTGTAACATCAACTTCCTTTGCTTGGATTAATCCTTCAGGGCGTGTTCCAGATAACTTTCAACATTTGTATGACGGGTCATTAGCAGAATATCATGTATTGGAAAAAGAGATCCCAGAATTAAAGGTAGATTGGAACGGCTCCCTTTCATGGGGAATTCCTGTAAACAGCCATAAATCTTATATAGAAAAAATAACTCGCCAGCAAGTATCAGACTTAGAACCTCATTTAAAAGAATATCCAAAGGAAGCTCTATATGCTTTTAAAGAAGGTGCGGTTGACCCTAATATTCTAACGAATCTTTTAGTAAAGAAAGCGCAAGAAAATGGGGTAAATATATTGTTCGACACAAAAGTAACACAAATTAAAAAGGAGGACGCTAAAGTTGTTGGCATACATACTTCAAAAGGCTTTATAGAATCAGATGTCATTGTATTGGCAACTGGTACAGCTATACCTGAGCTTTGTAAGCCTCTTAGTATCGATGTTCCTGTTGAGTCATCACCTTCTATTATTATTCGTATGAAATCTCCAAAAAAGCTTATTCACACATTAATTTCTAATTCAAGATTTGAGGCAAGACAACTATCTGATACTACTATAATTGCTGCTGAAGATTATTTGGATGACCATGGAGAAAACGGACCAGAAGAGGTTGGAAGAAGAGCTTTTGATACCCTTCGAAATGATTTTATAAAAGGAGAATATCTCGAGCTAGATAGTATTCAAGTAGGTAAACGACCAATGCCTAAGGACGGCTATCCTATTGTTGGTTTTCATGATCAAATAAAAGGACTTTATTTAGCAGTAATGCATTCCGCAATCACGTTATCTCCTATTATTAGTCGATTGGTTGCGAAGGAGATCGTAGATAATGTGCAGTTAGAAGAACTAGAAGCTTGTAGACTATCTCGATTTTACCCAGTAAATGAATAATGCCTGATTTTACTTAAGTGGCTTTATAATCATCTGGACATTCTTGTCCCTATTAAAAATACATTTAAATGTGATCTGCCTAATTTTAATAAAACATTGGCGCAGAATCCCTTTTTTATTGGGAATTATACGGCATAACCCTTAAAATATAATTATTTTGAAATATTAATTATTCAATTTATTATTTTTCATAAGATGCCAACAGAAGTTAAACAACTTTAAAGAGCCTTACTACAAATAAAATGTAGCAAGGCTCTTACAATTTTTTGAAACTAATCCATCTACTCTAAATCATTAGCCAAAAAGGGGAAATTAAACTGAGAAAAAGTATTTTTATATTCATAATAATCAAATAAATATTACGGGAATCACCATTTGTGTTAATTGTACAAGTGGTGATTCTTATAAATTTTCAGTCAAGGAGTGAAGTAAATGAAGGTAGTAAAAATTGCCGACAGAGAAGCTTTCCCTATATAAACTTAGTGAATAAAACTAAGTTACCCATTTAACCCATTTCATCATAGCTTTCATTTACCAATATAACATTCGAAGCTGTTTTCAGAAATGCCTTTAATGCACGCGTTTTATAGCTATTTTTTTTAACTACAATACCTATTTTCCAAGGTATATATTGACTACTAATTCTTTTAATACAAAGATCCTGTGAGTGTACTTTAACTAGGGGACTTGGAAGAATGGTAACACCTAAATCATGACGAACCAACGCCATTAACAAATCCCATTGAGTCGTTTTATATACAGTATTAGGCACAAAATTTTCTTTGCAACAACTTTCTAAAATTACTTGACTAAGGGCAAAGGACGAATCAAAAGATATCCAATCATCGTTTTGTAGTTGTGAAAGTGTAATAGACTGTTCATTTTGTAAAATGTGATTCTCGGGTAAACAAGCAACAAACGGTGCTTCAAATAATAATTGTTCTTCTAGTTCTTTGCTTTTAGTTGGAATTACAACAAAAGCTACATCTATTTCTCCTTTTTCAACTAGTTTTTCAATAGTCAAACCACCATCTTCAACAATTTCAATAGTAACCTCGGAGAAAGCCTGAGAGAAAGCTTTAGCAACTTGCGGAAAGAAAAAGGTACCAATAATTTGTGGAAGGCCTACTCTTAAATGTCCTTGAATGTTTTTTGTTGTATCTTCTAGTTCTATAGATAACTCTTTCATTTGTTGTAACATTATGATGGCTTTTTCATAGACAAGTTCACCTTCATCAGTTAAACGAAAAATTCGGTTTGAACGATCAAATAATTTTACACCAAGATTTCTCTCCAACCTTTGAATGGTCTTAGTTAGAGAGGGTTGTGCAATAAATAATTTTTCACTTGCTTTTGAGAAACTTTTGCAATCTGCAATGGTCTTAAATACCTCAAGTTCACGTATATTCATTATTTTTTCCCTCATTATTCTATTTAGTTATACTCATTATGATTAATATATATTGTCCATTATAATTGATTTCTTTTAAAATGTTTAAAAATAGGAGGGATGATACATGACAACTTGTAAAGTGGCCGTAGTTCAAGCAGGTTCAGTAGTTATGAGTAAAGTGAAGACTATTGACAAGGCAGTGAAATTAATTAAAGAGGCAGGTGAACAAAATGCCAATATTATTGTTTTTCCTGAAGCCTTTATTCCAGCCTATCCACGTGGAATGAGCTTTGGAGCATTGGTTGGAAGTCGGTCAGACAGTGGACGAAATGATTTTTTACGGTATGCAAAAAATTCTATAACGGTACCTGGTCCAGAAACAGAACAATTAGGTGCTGCGGTAAAAAAAGCTGGCGCTTATACAGTTATCGGTGTCATTGAACGCGACTCTCAAACTAGTGGAGGAACACTCTATTGTACTGTAATTTTCTTTAGTCCAGATGGAAAACTGATTGGTAAACATAGAAAATTAAAACCAACTGGTAGTGAACGTCTCATTTGGGGTGAGGGGGATGGTAGCACGCTCCCAGTCTTTGATACACCGTATGGTAAAATAGGAACTCTTATTTGCTGGGAAAACTATATGCCTTTAGCACGTGCTGCTATGTATGAAAAGGGCATACAAATTTATATTGCTCCAACTGCCGATGCGCGTGATACATGGTTTGCATCTATGAAACATATTGCCATTGAAGGACGTTGCTTTGTACTATCATGCAACCAGTACAGCACAAAGGAAATGTATGAGGAGGATTTACTAGAAACAGAGGAAATGCAACAGATGCCTAATGAAATCACAAGAGGAGGCAGTTGTATTGTAAATCCATTTGGTGAATTTTTGGTTGAACCTGTATTTGGCAAAGAAGAAATTCTGTATGCTACTTTAAATTTAGATGATATAACACGTGGGCATTTTGACTTTGATGTAGTAGGGCATTATGCACGCAAAGATGTATTTCAATTGAACGTGAATGAAAATAAAAGAGGCGTAAGTCAAAATTAAATTGATTTTAACAAAGACATACCCAAAATATGAAAGATTAAAAAGAAAGTTATTGATTGATTAAATTACAAAGGAAACATGAAGTAATAAAAAAATGTAAAAACTAATGAAAAAAACAGATAACCAATTACTGTTATCTGTTCAGACAAAGTCGATTTTTTTTTGATTGGGCTACTATAAACACAATCTTTTTAGATTTTTAAAATGTAGCTTTGTAAAGAAGATTGATCGTTTATATTAAAGATTGATAATTAGTAATAAAGTTTGATAATAATCATCTCTTAAGTTATTCTTTGAGATGATTTTTTTATTGGACATTTATGTTAAAACTGATGTTCATGTAGTGAAGAATTTTATTAAGTATGTCTTTGTTCAACAATCGAGCCATTTAGTTGAATAAGGTGTATTGAGATAACCGGGCAGAATAGTTCAGCAATTTGCCTGCATGAATATAATTATAATAAGGTATATAGGATTTTTTCTCGAATGAACTAAACCTATTACTGATGTAGGCTGATATGCGGTTGTAATGAACACATACTTAGGTTGAAAGAAGGTTTTTATTTGTGACACAAACATCAAGAACTATTCCTGATGCCGCAGTACGCGGAACGGCATCTGGTGTATTTTTCATGGCGTTTTTTGGTACTCTGTGGGCGTACACAGGAATTATGGGATTGCAGGGCTGGGGAGTTCCATTATTGTTAGTTGCTGCTGTTGCCATAGGTATAGCGTTGTTCATCGGTGGTGTTTCATTATTACGCGCATCTGGAGAATTGACGAATCAGGTTTCAAAAACAGCCTTAAGGCATGGGAAGCGTACGAGGTTTTGGTTTAACATTATTTTTGCGGCAGAGGGTTTGGCTATAGCAATCACGATTGCTGTCAGTAACGCTACTCGTCACCCTGAACTTATACCTGTCGTAATAGCTATTATTGTCGGTGTTCATTTTCTCCCATTGGCACCTCTTTTTCAAATCAGACTCTATTATTTTACAGGCACATTCCTTTGTTTACTTGCTATTATTACATGGCTGTTTGTACCTACAAAAGTCACACTGGGGGAACATCAGATCAATGCATTTATGTCTGTAGTGGGCTTTGGCTCTGCCCTGATTTTGTGGGGAACTGGTCTTGCAATATGGCTAATGGGTAGAAGATTGCAAGGCATCGTCCCAAAATAAATAACATAAAAAGTGAGATTGGACTTTACACCGAAAAAATATGTTTATTATACAATAATATGAAAAGCAGAGTTACTTTCTTATTCAGCTAACGGGCGCAATTCTGTAGCAAGAATTGTGTCTTTTTCTTTGGGGAAGGACCATATAGTTGAATAAGGGAAAAGTAAGTTATTATTAGAGAAGAATGAGGAAAAGAGGTGGGAAAAATGGACATGAATGCACGAAAAGCCAGATTAGAGCTGCTCTTACAAAAGCAAAAAGAGAAAGAAAAAAATGATGAAATACAGATGCGATTAGTTTGGATGTTAGAACCTTTCTCAACTAAAGAAGGTATTAGGTTGTTAGATGATAAGGAAAGGGAAAAAATGAAAACTGAACTTATAGAGAGCATCCCAATAATTGAGTGGGTAAGTCTAGATTTAGAGAAAATGAATAACAAGTTCGTGATACACAATGTTAGTAGGGATAAGGTGGCATCGTTTTTTAAAGATAAAGAACTATACACGGAGAATTCAGTTTATCTTTTCTTACAAGACGACCTGCCACCTTTTAGCACATGGCCGTGGGTAAAGATGCCACTATCAAAGATTATTGAAAATAGTATTAATCTAGCAGCAGAAGAGGCCTATCCACAGTATGTATTTAGCCCATCACCCAGATTTGTAATAGAATTCGTTGAATCGGACTTAATCACCATTGCTTGGTAACGGTGAACATAACTTAGTTACTCCATAAAAGGGCGCTTTTCTGTAAAAAGGAAAGTGTCTTTTATCTTGTATTTGAAGGTCTCTCATGGTTCGGCAATATCTCATTTTCATCGTGATGTATGGATCGGCTGTGCCTTTTTACTTTGCTTTCTATCAGGCTTTTAATCTTTTACGATACATTGACGAGAACACGGCGTTCTCGGAATTATCTGTAAAGGCGTTAAAGAACATAAAGTGCTGTGCGATTTTAATCAGTGGTTTGTATGTATTAGGTTTGCCGATCTTCCATTTTATAGCAAAAAAAGTTGACCCTCCTATTGGAATAATGGGACTCATTATCATTTTTGCTTCGTTGATTATCGCCGTTTTTGCTGCTATCCTCCAACGGCTTCTACAAGAAGCGATTAATATAAAATCAGAAAATGATTTGACGGTCTGAGGTGGATGATATAGCAATTATTATTAATAAAGGTGCCGAAAAAATAATGATTTAAATTATGATACAATAGCGCCCTCTGAACAAAGGTGGGTGCTATTTGACGCTTCCATTTATTCTTTCTTTGCTTTAAAATTGTGCGGCTTTCCTCGGATGAATCCTTATATTTGATATAATAAAGTGTAGATTTTTGGGAACGGAGCGATTGATATGAATGTAGCGCAAAAAGCGTTTTTTGAAGAAAAGGAGCGTTCACTTGGCGTTCGTCTAAATGATGTGCAAACGAAGGCAGTGTTGCAAACGAATGGGCCGCTGTTACTATTGGCATCTCCGGGTTCAGGAAAAACGACAACGATTATTATGCGTATTGGCTATATGATCGAGGTGCTTGGTGTGAAACCTTCTCGCATAAAGGCTGTCACGTTTAGTAAGGCATCGGCCGGTGATATGAAGGCACGTTTTGCAACGTTTTTCCCGCATTTGCCACCGGTTGATTTTTCGACGATTCATAGTTTAGCATTTCAAGTTGTGCGACAGACACTTGAACGCCAGGCTATTTCGTACGGCATCATTGAAGAATCGGACAAGCCTGATGTTGTTTCAAAAAAACGAGTGCTTCGCGGGATTTTTGAACAGTTAAATGGCACAAAAATTACTGAAGATCAGTTAGATGATCTACTAACGTACATAACGTTTATCAAAAATAAAATGCTGCCAGAACAGGAATGGGATATTGCAGAAGTAAAGGTGCCAAGAAAAGTCGAGATTTTACATCGTTATGAGGAATATAAACGCACAGGAAGTGACCGTTTGTTAATTGATTTTGACGATATGCTATTAATGGCGAATGATATTTTCTCGAAAAATCGAGAGGTGCTGGCGCAATACCAACGCCGCTACGATTATTATTTAACGGATGAAAGTCAGGATACATCGCCCGTTCAACATGCGCTCATCGCGAAGCTCGTCGCAGTCCATCAAAATTTATGCGTCGTTGCGGATGAGGATCAGGCCATTTATAGTTGGCGCGGTGCAGAGCCAGATTATTTGTTGAATTTCCAAAAGATATATCCGGAGGCGCATGTGTTACTTATGACGCAAAACTATCGTTCATCTGCAACGATTGTAGAGCCAGCCAATATATTCATTCAACGAAATAAAAAGCGTTATAACAAACAAATGTTTACGGAAAATCCTGCAGCAGAGCCCATCTCGTTTAAAATCCTAGAGAATTATAATTTACAGGCCAAATATTTAGTGGACCAGTTGAAAAATCTGTCTAAGCGCGGCTCAACGGCGATTTTATATCGAAATAATACGTCAGCCATTCCGCTTATGGACGCGTTTGACAGAGCAGGTCTGCCTTTCTATATGAAAGATTCCACGATTCGCTTTTTCACGCATTGGGTCGTGGAGGATATTAAGAACTTCATGCGTCTAGCATACAATACAAAAAACATCAAGGTATTTGAAAAAGTTTACAGAAAAATGAATGCTTATATTACACCAATGCAATTGAAGGCACTACAGAAAGTGCCGGAGGATGGCTGTGTATTCACACAGTTGTTAGAGCATGTTGAATTAAAGGATTATCAGCCTGAATATATTAAGCGGATTCGTAAAACATATGATAGCATTCAATTTGATAAAACGACACCAACAGCCATGCTAGAGCATATCCGTTATGATTTTGGTTATGAGCGTACTTTAAAGAAAATGAGTGAGAAACTCGGTTTTAATTATGAAAATTTGCTAGATATAGTGAATGTACTTTGTTTAATTGCTCGTTATACGCCGACGATGACCGAATTTGCGGGTCGTTTGAAGCAGCTTGAAAATTTAGCACGTTCGTCTCATATGAAAAATGAATTGAATGCAATTACACTGACAACATTGCACAGTTCAAAAGGCTTGGAATTTGACCGTGTGTATTTGATTGACTTGATTGAGGGGATTCTACCTAGTGAGGCAGAAGAAGAAATCGAGGAAGAAACACGACTCTTTTATGTCGGTATCACGCGAGCGATTCACCATTTGGAATTAATTTCGTATAGTAAGCGCTTTAAAACAAGTGTGGTGCCATCGATTTTCATGAAGGCGTTAAAACAAATCGTCTCACCGCAGGAATTGCCAAAGAAAGCGCCGAAAAGTCCAAGGAAAGAACTGAAACAGTACCGTAATGAGCGGACGATTACAACCGAGTCAACGTTAATCGTTGGCTCAAAAGTAAAGCATATGATTTTTGGAGAAGGGGAAATATTAGCTGTTACGAGTAGCACGATTGAATTGTCATTTGCTTCCGGGATTAAGAAGTTTTTGACGGATACATGTTTACAGCAAGGCTATTTAGAAACGGAAGATTAAATGAAGCGTATTCGGGATTTTTTCGAATACGCTTTTATAGTAGTGCTATTTTGAAGGGGAAGTATTCCTCTTGATCAGTGCTACACCGTATCATCATTACAGTGACAAGTAAATTGGCAAAATCTAGTCTTCTGCTGGCACAGCTGTCGCTACAACTAAAAAGCCTGAGACGCATCAAGAATCAATAAGATGTACCGTCGCTTATCTCAATTGCTCTCATAGCCCTAAATAAAAAGCGCTTTTAAACACGAACTATTTTTAGTTAATATGAATAAAAAGTTCGTGTTTAAACAATATAAGTGCTATTCGTCCATCGGCTGGATGCTTCATAATTATAATAAAACACGAATATTGCAGTATATTTAAACGTAACCAATAAAGACTGTTTTCACTATGAAAATAAACTTAAGAGAGAATCATTCGAAACTTATACTTATTTGTTTAGTCGAGATTAACACTGATGAAGGGAACTTTAGAACAAACTCAGCCTTTAAATGAGTGCATTTGAGTTATGATTGTTGCTATAAACAAAACACTTTGGATTATGTTGAAATGGGAATAGATGTCCTATTAAGTATCTTAATACCAAATTTTAGTAAATTGCGTGAAATCATTAACAAGATAGTATTCTTTAAAATTCAAAGACAAGAATGTCCAGACAAACATGTTAAATTTTTTATAAAGAAATAGTTGTTGATGGATAAGATCCTTCTCAGTTGGATAAAATATTTGCGAACTTAAAAAGTTCAAATTTCAAGGATTGGGAGGACTAAACATGTCATCTGAAATGGGAGAAATACATCGTACTGGTCGAGACATTAACGACGTAATAGTACATTTTGGTGGGCAAGCTGAGAGTGTTTTTAGTTCATTGGCTGAACCAGGTCGACTTTCAATACAAAAGAAAGCAGACGAATTTGCTGCACAGTATCTTGAAAGTAATCCTAATCCAGACTATTATGATTGTGTAAAAATTGTAGCAGAGGGAGTTTTGACAGCAGGGAACGAAATAAAGGCTAGCAGTGGTTCTTGGGGGGATTCAGTAGATGCAGCACTTGGTGCTGGTGTTGGAATTCCAGCAGCAAAAATAGCTTGTAAAAGAATAACGATGTCTTAACATTAATTTTTGAAAAAGCGTAGGCGTAAAAAGCTTATGCTTTTTAATATTTATTGATTTCTTTTATCCTCTCCTCAATAGTAATTTTAGTTGTCTGGACATTCTTATTCGTATATATTAAATGAATTAACTTAACCATTACAGAATCAGAACTATTTGTCCTTTTAACCATAAGGAACTTATACATTTTTTATGCACCTTATATGAGTATAAATTACTGTAAAATAGAGTGGACTTAATTTTAAATATAAAAAAGTCGGAATGACTAACTGTGTAAACTTTGTGTCCCGAAGTGAGACATCCTTGTGTCCTTTTACACTAAACTCGCTTCGTTTACTAAGAATTAAGTAATCTAAAGACACCAAAGATTTTACTTCGGTGTCTTTAGATTTTAGACATAAGAAATGTCCGGACATTCTTGTCCAAATACACATATGGGGAGTTGACGTATCCAATCCCTTCTCCTCGCCAAATAATTTTAGTTTACATAATATAAATACCTTGGTCACAGCTTTCTAATTATCGGATGTTTCTCATAATTTATCGTTCAAAGGGGGATTATTCGTTTGAATAATGCTAATTATCGTTCAATGTAGACTTGTCCAATATTCATAAAAAATATTCATTAGAGTGACAAATTTAGCTGGTTGTTACAGAATCAAGATACATGTTGGTTGAAGAATAAATACATATATTATTGATATTAGAACGGGAATATCTGAAGAGTCGAACGTGCAAATTTGTATGTTCGACTCTTCTTAATTGAGTTACATAATATATAGAACAATTGATAAATCTGTTTTAAAATATTGGTGAATCATTTAGATTTAAATGGGGTCCCTTTAGAAAAATGTGGATTTACAACGTTAAGGCAAATATGAATAAACAAGAGCAAGCACAACCTTATTAGGTGTTGTGTTTGCTCTTGTTTCAAATAGCGATAGATTGTGGCTTTGTAGCCAGACCTAGATTAAAATAGAATAATAAAAATATTTTAATTTTATGCAACTAATTACTATTAAACCGGTCTATTATTAATGGTGCCATTATCCATATATGAAACTGAACGGAATTGTGGTAAACGATTTGACGAATGTTAATCCGAAGTAAGAAGAGGTGGAGTCAGATTTATGCGGATACAACGATAAGGACAAACATACCCAAACCACGCTTTTTGGTGCATTTTTACTTCAACTTACGTGGCAGAATAATGAAAAATTAGTTAATATTAAAAATAGAAAAGGGGAGAAATTTATGTTTTCTAATGAAGAAAGAGAGTCTATTTATAAAGTTATTTATAATAGGAGAGATATTCGAAGTTTTTTATCAACTCCTATCCCTGAGAACATTATACATAGAATATTAAATGCAGCTCATCATGCACCTTCAGTAGGATTTATGCAACCTTGGAACTTTATTTTGATTTCCACTGACGAAATTAAAGAAAAATTGGCTTGGGCAGCAGAAAAAGAAAGCCGAGCATTAGCTGTTCATTATGATGGGGGGAAAAAAATGAAATTCCTTGATTTAAAAATTGAGGGTTTAAAAGAAGCTCCTATAACTATTTGTGTTACATGTGACCCTACAAGAGGAGGTTCCCATGTATTAGGACGAAATTCAATTCCTGAAACAGATATATTATCAACAGCCTGTGCTATTCAAAATATGTGGTTAGCAGCTTGTGCTGAAGGACTTGCGATGGGGTGGGTAAGTTTTTATAAAAAGAATGATATTAGAGACATTTTAGAAATACCACCACACATCGATCCCATTGCTCTTATATCAATCGGTTACACTGAAAATTACCCAGAAAAGCCCATTTTAGAGTTAGCTAATTGGGAAAAAAGACGTTCTTTAGAACATCTTATTTTCGAAAATAAATGGGGACAAAACTAAAGACTTATTAATCTATCAAGGTGCGTTAATTGAATAATGTTGAATTGCATAGGCAACTCTTTTTTCTTTATTGACCTAATGAAGTAGTTTAATTTAAGAAAGACTTATTAATAAACAGCCAGAATAGTATAAAGATGCTGTTAAAAAGGGGGGATTTCAAACTCGCTACATTTACATATCTAGAAAATAACGGGGGGAAGTTATAATATATGAACCTAGCGTTAAAACACAAGTGAAAAATTGCAAGCCATCCAAAACAGTTTTGGGGTTCAGTTCAACTTTGTTCAAAATGAGATTAATTTTTAGCAGTAAAATCAATTAAAGTATAGCTTTTTTGATTAATTTTTTAATT
>NZ_JBMGUV010000022.1:0-91648 GCF_049058285.1 Lysinibacillus sp. UGB7 | reverse complement strand
AATTGTAATAAATAAATAAATTTAACTGGAGAATGGATATGATAGTGAAAACAAAGCCTTTAAAAATCCAACTTAAACAAACACAAAATCCGCTTGAAGATTTCGTGCTCATCAATAACAATAATCAAACTGCTGTTAGTAAAGAAATCCTTTTTGTAAGATATATCGGCGTTCCAAATACTATCGAACATTACATTGACAATATTAAGCGCATCGACGAACATTTTACTTCAAGTCCCAATACTTCCTACTTACGTTTAGGTGGTCTCGAAGCAATATCAAATAAAAATGATATTAATAGGCTAGCAAATATTTGGGATAATTGGCAGACTGTCATCGATAATCCTAGTGCTGATAAGAATTTAATCTATCAAACCCCTCTATGCTTGGTATTAGATAACGAGATTCTTGAGTGGACGAAAAAAATCACCTTTATTAAAATTGTGGCAATGTATAAGAAAACCAATCCCAATTCCAATGCAACCTTATTAAAAAATTTTGTTGTGAAATTTTTGAACTGGATAGAAGCCTATTTACCAAAGCTTTTTAAGAAGTCGCCTAGCCTATCTCCAAAAGTAATTTTTATCGGCGATATTAAACATCATGAATTATTATTTTTGTATTTCTTATCTAGGCTTGGCTGTGATGTATGCTATATGAACCCGAAAGAGGACATTGTCAATTTGTGCCCTGAAATAGAATCATTCTCAACACGATATACATGCAGTGCCCTATATTCAGCCGACGTAACAATACCTGAATTTATACCTGCAACAAATATAGAACCAATCCCCTTGGCTCCTATACCAAATACAATTTCACAATCGGTGCTGGTCAATACTACTAAACAGCGCCAAAAACTAGTTAATGCTAGTGAATTAAGTTATGAGCAGTTAGCTGGGCTATCAAACTCCGTTGTCATGATTAAAGTTTACGATGAAGAAAATAAAATTATGTGCAGCGGTTCAGGTGTTATTATCCATAGTAGTGGTTATATTTTAACGAATCTACATGTAGTTGGAGGAGGACATTACTACTCGGTTATATATGAAAATGATACGCAAGAATATCTTACAGATCATTTTATTAAATATCATCAGCTATATGACTTGGCAATTATTAAAGTGGATAAAGACTGCTCACCACTCACGTTAAAAACTGATGACAATTTAGTTAGAGGCCAAAAGATTGTTGCTATAGGTAGTCCATTAGGGTTATTTAATTCCTTTTCCGATGGCATCGTATCAGGCTTCAGAGACCTTGATAGCATTCCCATGATACAATTCACTGCCCCTATTTCTAACGGAAGCTCTGGCGGTGCGCTGTTGGATATGTTTGGAAGGCTAGTTGGCCTAATAACTGGTGGTTTTGATAGAGGACAAAATTTAAATCTAGCAGTACCTTCCGATAAAATATATGAATTTGCACAAAACTTTATTGAACATACGAACTAGCTTATTGTTCTAGAGGCTAACCAACTTACACGTGCAAATCACACCCGAAACATGAAAATAATATGTACCTTTAACTTAGGGTGCTGTCCAATCAGCTTTGGACAGCATTTTTATTTAGAAAGTTTTAATCATCTCGTTTTCTCTATTGTTATTTAGCTAAAATTAGAGGTGAGAATTTTCACATTAGTTTACTTAAATACATTGCAATCGACATACCACTACATACATTTAACTATAAAATAGAAGTTAGCGATCTTAACTTTCTAAAGCTTTATACTAAAAAAACTATTTTTAAAATTCCGATTAAAAAGTCTTATTTTTCTATAAAAATAGGTATAAAATAATAATTGTACTATAACAATTAAAAATTTTAATTTTAAAGCTCCTCATTATTTTATGGAGCAATTAAAGGATGGGAAAAAATGATTGGTTTGTTTCAATTCAAAACACTCAAAGCTCGTATTTTAAGTGCATTTATCGTCTTGTTAAGTCTAGTAATATGTTTTACAAGCTACACCTATATTTCTAATAATAAGATGGAACAACAAGCAAAAGAACTTATTGAAGAACATTTGGCTGTATTAACAGCTAGTAAAAATTTAGCGATGTCTACGAGTGTCCGGCTATCTGCAGCCTTAAGCTATGTTGTATCAGGAGAGGAACAATACATAGATACTTTTAATGAGTACCGTCAAATTGCTGAAGAAAGCAACCGCATTATTGAACAGTACGACAATGGCACTGAACGTGGAAAAATAGTAGAAATGTCTCG
The DNA here is from genome assembly GCF_049058285.1 of Lysinibacillus sp. UGB7. Taxonomy (NCBI): domain Bacteria; kingdom Bacillati; phylum Bacillota; class Bacilli; order Caryophanales; family Bacillaceae; genus Lysinibacillus; species Lysinibacillus sp. UGB7. Next base: position 89,422 of record NZ_JBMGUV010000022.1, on the reverse strand, counting down.
CGAATGGAGCAATCGAGTAAATAGTGAAGTATTTGATGTCTATAAAAGTGGCAATAAACAATTAGCATTAGATAATTTAACTGCTATCAATCATCTTGTAACTGAAGTACGAAAAGGCTATGAAGGATTAGCAACTAAACGCGCTGAGGATATTACAGCAATCGGCAATGAGGTTGTCTCAACAAGCTCAAACAATAAAACAATTGGCGTAATTGTCAATACACTATTGACAATAGTAGGAATCCTAATAGCCATTAGTACAGCAAGCCGCATTTCTAAACCTATTAAAGTTGTCTCAAACCGCATGAGGGAATTAGCTGATGGAAATTTACGAAACGCCCCACTGCCAATCACTCATCGAGATGAAATTGGCCAATTAATGCTTTCAGCAAATGAATTGAATGAGCAACTAAACACAACGATAAGCACTATTCACTCTGTATCAGAGAATGTGGCGGCTAGTAGTGAAGAACTGGCTCAATCTTCAAATGAGGTCCAAACAGGTACGGAGCAAATTACCGTTACGATGCAAGAACTGGCTTCGGGAACAGAAACACAAGCATCAACCGCCGGCGATTTAGCAGAAACAATGACAACGTTCCAACGCCGCATTCAGGACACAACACAAGAAGGCAAGGAATTACAAGAGCATTCAGTACATGTACAAAGCTTAACTACTACAGGAAAAGATTTAATGGTACGTTCAACGCAACAAATGGCTACGATTAATGAAATTGTATTAGATTCAGTGAAAAAAGTAGAAGGCTTAAACGAGCAATCTGCTGAAATTTCAAAACTTATTTCTGTTATTGATGAGATTTCAAACCAAACAAATTTACTTGCGTTAAATGCAGCAATCGAGGCAGCACGTGCTGGAGAACATGGAAAAGGCTTTGCCGTTGTTGCCGATGAAGTACGCAAGCTTGCAGAACAAGTACAGTTCTCTGTGACGGACATATCAACCATTGTTAATCGTATTCAAAGTGAAACAGGCCATGTGACAAATTCCCTGCAATCAGGTTATGAGGAAGTAAAAGAAGGAACAGCACAACTAAATCAAACAAATGAAACATTCGATCATATTTCTGTTGCTGTCAAAGATATGATTGACAATATTCATGTCATTTCAGGAAATTTAAATCAAATTATGCAAAGTTCCGAATCTATAAATGTTGCTATTGATGAAATGGCATCTATTTCACAGGAATCTGCTGCTGGCGTAGAAGAAACTACAGCTACTGTTGAGGAAACAGCAGCAACCATGGACGAAATTTCAAAAAGTGCAAATCAGTTGGCAAATATGGCGGAAGAGCTAAACACACAACTACAGAAATTTAAAATTTAAAAAACAGGGCTGTCTCGAAATAGTCTTTCGAGACAGCCTGTTTATTTTTCATGGAAATGGTCTTCAAAAACAAATTATTTCATTGCCAATTTCGAATAGGTACTCTTTCAAGTTCGTAACGCTTGATAATGATACTTATCTTTCTATACCACTGCTCGCATAACTCCAATGCTTCACTATATGCATCCTCTTCTCTTGATATCGGTTTGCTATTTGTCATAAATACATATTCTAAAACGGGTGTCGATAAATTATCCACCACTATTTTTAAAGCTAGTTGAGATACTGTATCATCAGATTCTTCCTCTACCTCTTCTGTGTCCCCTGAAATAATTTGCTCTCCATCAATTAATGACCCACTTAATAATCCATTTCTAGTACTAGCAATTATAATATTGTCATCCTCTACTATAGAAACTTCGTATATTTTATTAAACTGTATTTCTTTCTTCGTCACTTCTGCTTCCCAATCTTCTTTTTGAGCAAGCAAAAGTGTATTCGTTGGTTCGTTTAATAAGAGCGCCTGTAAGCAATCACTCGATATTGTGCATTGGGTATGCGGAATATTCATTAATTCCTCTTCACTTTCTCTTTTCATTTCAGCATTCCTTCTGAAAGACCTAACTTTCCCCTTAACATAACGAAATGCTCCTACCGTAAATAAGCTCAATCCAATAATGAAATAGCTACCTCTTACTATAGCTGCTTCCATTGCATTTGCTAGCATCAAATAGATAATACCTAATACCAGTAGAAAAAAGGTTTTCACAAAAATCCCACCTTAAGAAAAATAATAGATAGGAAAAAACATCTATTTAATAGAAATCTTATTCACTAGAAACACTTTTCATTCTTAACTCATGTGGAATTTAAGGCAAGTAAATAAAACAACACAAGAACATCACTTACGTCAATGTTCTTGTGTTGCTTAAATAAAAAGAGTATTGGCGTGTGCACGAATAGCATGCAACATCAATTGGAGTGTTCCATTAGTTGTGCACAATAAAAACCCATTTCAAAAAGAAATAGGCTACAAAAGAATATACACTAGCAATAATTTCTTATAATTAGCGATCTTTGGCAACCCAGCCGTCATAGCATTAATGCTTTAGACCTGTAGCTTTGCGTCTCTACTCTTCAGTAGATTCGCCTATCATTACAAACTTTAATTAACATAATAGGTAAAATCAGTAAATATAACTATATAAAAATACACATATTTTATCACTAGTTTACTCCAACTTTACAAACAGTGAAAACATTACTATTTTATTATCTGTATCGAAACAAAAATAAAAGCAGCTAGAACGAATTTATTATTCGTTCTAGCTGCTCTATTTATTTTTTGCTTTTCACTTACCCCTAAGTGATGAAGCAAGAATTTATACATTTTGCATGACAAGTAATACGGATGGTATGAAAGATAGCGCAAAAACAGACACATACCATAACGAAGTACGGCGTAATGAAAAACGAACCTGTTTTTTTTCAGCATAGAAAATATCCAACATAACCGCAACTATAAGTGGCGTACTCACACATGCAATAGCAATAAGAATAATATCAAAATAGATCATAAAGCACCCCTCTATTCGTGAACATTTACTTTCCCCTTTTGTGACAACTTTGTGTCAACTTAAGTGTACACAATTTCGTCACAATTTGTCAACGGTCTCAAGAACAATTTTTAAATTCTTTGTTGTTACAACTGCCTGTTATAACACTTACTAAATAATGGTTATCATATTTATGGTGATACAATATGATTTATAGCAACACAAAAGGAGCTGTCTCAATGGGTGAGATAGCTCCTTTCTTAATTGAATTTGCAATAAATTTCCCCGCTCAACTCAGCTGATACATCTAGCTGCGTCTTTTTTAACCTCTATATTTCATCGTTAAGCCTTTTAAGAAGTTTCTCACAAATCGATCGCCACACTCTTTGTAGTTGCGATGACTTGGATTTCTTAAAATAGCGCCTAGTTCACCTTTAGATACCGTGACGCCACCTTCATATAAAATCTCAAGCATATCTTCACTTGTTAGTGCTAGTGCAATTTTGACTTTCTTTAATAGCATATTATTAGGACTTTCTGTAGTCTTAACAGGCACTGCTGGACTTACTGCTTGACCAGGTTTTGGTTGTTGAGGCCCTCTTTTAAAAATTATAAAACCGTTTAAAAATGCTTCGAACATTTTATTATTACATTTAATGAAATTTTCGGGTGCTTCTTCCTCATCCTTCACTTTCATCAGCATGTTCAATACATCCTCTTTTGTAAAGCTCATACCGCCTAGTTCAAAAATTTCTACCATCTCTGTATTTTTTATATCTAATGCGTATCTTAAACGAATCAACATATCATTATCCGTCATCTAAAACCCTCCTGATTTTTCCATTGAAACCGCAACTTCACTCTATGTGAAATGAATACTAGGCTTAATTATAACAGAGGTAATTGCATTTTTAAGCTAACTAACTATTTTAAATTCACGCAATTAGATATTACCTGGCTTTCGTGTTTAGCTTGCGCATATATCTCTTTTTAAAATGTATGAAAACCAAACAATCGACCATTCTAATATCACAAGGAGGTGAGAAATATGGCTACAAATAATCGAAGCTCAAATAAACTTCAAGTTCCAGGTGTACAAGAAGCTGTTAATCAAATGAAATATGAAATAGCACAAGAATTCGGCGTACAGCTTGGGCCAGAAGCTTCTTCTCGCGCAAACGGTTCAGTAGGTGGGGAAATTACGAAACGACTTGTTGAAATGGCTGAAAGACAATCAAAAGGCAAATTTTAAATAGCAAAATTAATGTTTTAAAGTAAAAAACGAATATTATCCCCTTTAAGTAGACAATGTTAAAAAAACTACAGTACGCTGTAGATAGCATCTTACTTAATGGGGATTTCTATGCTACGTGAGGAGAAAAATTCGAGAAACAACCATATTCCTTAAAAATAAATTTCCATAATGTAGCACATCAAAAAAACCTAAAGTAACAAAATTAACTACTAGTAAAGACTCTTTTTTAACTAACAAACCTAGCCTTCTAAACTTTTTAACCACTTATTATAGTAGCTGAACTGTTCTTCGATTTTTACAAACCTCAAACCTTTGTCAAATTCAAATATGTCAACTATATCTTTTAATCTAGCTGGCTCTCCAAATTTTAATTTATATGCTAAATGTCCGGTACCTTGCATTTGAGATGGATAAACATTTAACGCAGCCCCATTACACACGACCTGTATATGTTTTTTCTCTAGATGTTGTCGCAGGCTTTGAAGTGCTAGGAAAAAGTTTTCATGTTCGAAACTTATTGTGTCACCTAATATTAATAGTTCTATTAAAACCATTTCTTCATCATCTGGAGATTCCTCATATAGTTTCAAAATACCATCAAATATTTTTCCGTCATTCATAGCAAGTTTTATAGTTTTACTTTCATAATTCAAAATGTCACCTTCCAAATAGTGGGCTAGGAATAAATTCACCTGTAAGTGCCCCAATCTTTTTACATATGCTTCAACTATTTCATTGGTGCAATGCCTCCGAGTATCAAATGCTCTAATCGTTCCGGAAATGGCGAACGAGTCCTAGCGTTAAATTGATCTATTCTTTACACCACACTCATCATTTTAAAGCCTCTCAACATACAAATTTCGTATAATCACACTCTTTTTTAGAGTGGACTTTTATTCATAAATCTTACCCACATATAACATCATCGATAAAAAATTCCAATCAATATTTTGGGGTGTTTCTAAATCAGAATTTTCAAAAAAACCTTCCATACTTTCCACCCAGCCCTCAATGCCTAGAAGAAATTCATCTATAGATTTATTCTCCCATTCATCTCTATTTTTTTTAAAATCGGCTGATAATAAATTTACAAAATCTAAGAATTGTTGCTTATTAGAAACGTTTTCAATTATTTCATACCAATCCATACAATTCACACCTTTCGACTTCTACTATCGACTTTATTTTTTTCTACAAATTACTTGTCTAGTTCCATCTTCAAGCAATTGATGTTCCTCCATTTGTTGTTGACATTTTAAACAATTGATTCTTTACCTCTGTTTTACTAGCCCATTTTACAGGAATTTCTTCAATACCTGCTAGTCTACTTGCTTAACTTTGAAAAACCTTTATAAAATAAATTACATTCATAAAAAGAAGTAGCAAAAAATCCGATTTCTAGGATTCAAGCCACTCTTTTGATGTAGGTTTGAATTTTATTCCAAGTATTGATTTCAAACAAAGACAAAGATAAATACAAACTCCCCCTGGTGTTTTGCTAAAACAAGGGGTGAATATTTACGAACAAAGGGCACACACACTTCGCAAGGGCGTCTTTCAAAATTATTTCGAAAAGAGCCATTTTTAGGAGGAATGCCCTTAATTTCAAGTATTTTTTAGATTCATAATCAAAAGAAACTGTAGTTAATAATCGGTTGTATATTTTCTACCTTTTCTTCACTTCTTTGAAGAATATACATAGGAATTATTTCGTTTCCGAGTGCACCTGACCAAGTACATAGCGAAAGATCAATTTTTTCACCAGCACCTTCCAATTTTATTATCGGCCATTCTTTTTCAAGGCATGCTGGCCATGTAAGCAATTCGTCACCAGGAATAACAGATAACTCCTTTGTTTCTTTTTTAATTTTGTAGGTTCCACTGACTATGCATTCATCAAATATAATTGAACTATTCATCGCATGAATATAATAATGCCAAGGCTTAATCCCCCAAGTAATAATCAACATTCCATCTTCAAAACATTTATCAACTAAATCGGTTGTAGTAAATAAATCAACAAGATTGATTGGCTCATTACCAACTTCATTGCTTATAAATTCACTAAATAGTTTAAGGTCAACCATAAAAAATCCTAGATTCCCCAAACTGCCGTAAACAGAAGAATTAGCCAACTTATTATTTTTTTTAATATCAGTTGAATTTCTAAATATCAGCACATATACAGTAATTGTTTCAATTTTTTGTTCATAATCCGTAAAATATTGAGGCGATTCTGATGAAAAAAAATCAGGCTGATAAATTCCTTGTCGAAAAACTTGAATTTTGATATCGTATTCCCCGTATAACCCGATGCAATCCTTTCGATAAGAATTTTTTTCATGTAATATCCCATCTCTAAGAGCTTGTTTAATAGACTTATTTTCGTTATTTTTAAGTAACTCAAAATTATTTTCATGTGAATAACAAACAAAATCTTGTTCCAAAAACGATACATTTTTATACATTATTTCTGTTATTTTTTCACCTAATATAGCTGAATCCAACAATAATTGTTTTTCATTTCTTACTTCTTCAATAATCAATTTAAACCTACAAATGTCGTTTTCGCTTATAGCATCATTGAAAGGGATCTTTAGCGTTAAACTTTTAGTTTGCAAATATGCATCTTTCAAATGACTGGAACAATAACCTTGTTCCAACCATAAAGCTGTATTTTCCATTAATTTCGCCCCTGTCATTTAATTGGATGCCCTTTTTGAGCCGCCCATTCCTTTGTTTCTTCCCAAGATTGTGCAGGTGTAACATTCTGCTTTATGTACTTCCCCTTCGTACCATCTGAAATAAAAACATGGATTCTCCTTTGGATTTCTGGATTTCGGGACTGTGATATTGCTTAGAAGTCCAGTTCATTTCATTGCAGGGCTATAATACAAATCAATTTAGCTCATTGACAGAATACGTCGATGCTATTAATTCAATATAGCTATCATATCCTTTAACAATATAATGTTTCAAATTCAACCTATTTCTGGGGTCGTACTTCTTTATATTTTCCTGTAAATGTTTAGAATCTATCACTTCATAAAACCCTGAATCTGGATGATTAAGTCTCTCTTCACCATTCTGCAAGTGATTTCCAATAGATGATTCCTCAAAAATACAAAAACCCTTATAATTGGATTCATCGAAATTTAACGTTACGCATTTAACTTCGGCTACAATTGAAAAAATAATTTCTATGTTAACACATTTTTCTTTATCTATGCTCTTTAATGGTATAGCACCAACCTCAATTCTCACGCCACCCGATTCTGTATAAATCAACTCTATATCAGTGGTAGATATTTTGAAAATAAAATTTAATGGCTTTAAAGTTAACATTCTTAAAACCTCCCCATTTTTAGCCTAGACAATTTGTTACATTCTTAACAAGACCAGAACCATCTTTATTCTTTGTAATCGATATTGTTGTAGATGGAGGCTTATTTTTTATATCAGCAACGAGATGGCTAGGAACTTTATCATACGGAACAAAGATTGCGTTATCTGGAAATTTGCCTCCTTCGACTAATGTAGCTAATCCCCTATTATTTAATGTTACTGCTTTACCTGTTGCAGGATCGATCGTATACGAAATCACAAACTCATTAGGATTGATCTTACCGTGAATAATATCTTTGGCAACCTCAAGTACCGGTCTACCAACAATTGAGTCTACAGCTTGGGATCCAATTGTACTAAAATTAGGTGCTATTCTATTTTGACCAAAATGTAAGCCACTTGGAAAAGAAGTTATTTCGCCAAATTCAAAGGGATTAAAACTACTTAAACCTAGCGGATCAATTGTAATATTTGTATTCCCAACATACCCATACAGAGTCGGATTCCCACCCGCAAGTCCAATCGGGTCAATTTGAGTATAATTCCCTTGTTCTGGGTCGTAGTATCGGAATCGATTATAATAAAGTCCTATTTCTACATCTTCATACTGCCCTTGATAACGGAATGGAATGAAATCTTGTTCACCTGTAAATTCTTTTACTCTGCCATAAACATCAAGCTCAGCTGACCAAATCTTTTTATCTTCTTTATCATAGGCTTCTACAGGTGTGCCTAGATAATCACTAATAATGCTATAGTTACCTTCATTCGTGATTTTAGCTGAAGGTAACTACAGCATTAAATACCCATGTGACTAGATTATCATTTTCTAGTTCAACTGAATCATTCTCTGAATACTCATGTAGAATGGTACTCCCGTCCCATACGAATTGTATTGTTTTATCGTCAGAACTCTTCTCTATTCGTCTACCTAGTGAATCATACTTGAAAGTAACTTCTGTCTTATCTGGTTTGATGACCTTCGCCATCATGCCATTGCCATCGTACTCGTACTTCCACGTATCACCATTCTTCTCAACTTTCTGAACAAGATTCCCTTCATCATCATAAGAGAATGTTGCCTCTCTCGTTTCAAGTAATCTGCTCCCAGCGCCATAAACACGATCTGTCGTTTCTTTCGTTTCATACAAATTCCCGATATCGTCAACACTGCGGTGTAAAAAGTCAAATTGACCGCCTTGATTAGACCAAACGAGGTTACTGAATTCATCGTAACCATAGGTGATTTTCACACCTGTTAACTCGTTTACCGTACTTCGTAAGCGATGATTGACATCCCAATTATACTTGCGTCTCCGTGTATCGCGGTTTTGACTACTTATGCGGTGGTGTGTTGGTCTACCCGTCGTATCATACTGCCATTTGTTTATACTTCTTTCAAAGTTTTTTCTAAAATATTCTTTGCCCCCTGTAGATAAATGTACAACATGGGTTTTTCAAAGCAAATAAAAAATACCCCACCTCGGTTGAAGCAGGGTAGTAAATACACCAGATACGCAGTTCCAATTCTAACCAGAAAAACGCAAAAAATATTAGACATTTTTTTACATATTATTAGTCGTTGAGTCAATACTTATGATTTTTCAGAATTGATTACACTTGTTTCAAAATTTTTCTTAGCAAGATATTATTTTAAAAAAGTGGAATTATATTAGAAAATTGACAGGTTAGGATTGCAATACCCAACAACAAAATCCATCAAATCCAGCAAGATATCCTCTATTTCAGAATCACTTATCCCTCTTAATTTTTCTAAGTTTTCCAACATAGAATCTTTACTCATTCCTTTATCTTTAAACTTTATCAGGCTTTTACGAAGAGCTAATAAATCATTATAATGTTTTTTTATTTCTACAGGGAATAATTGGATAAATTCTTTATTTAGTGACATGATACTCTCTCCCACTTGGTTTGTGTTTCTGCTAAAGCTTTTTGATAATCTTCAAATGACATAGATTTAGCTGGTTGAATAGTTCCGTGACCAGGTTTATCAGGAACATGAACCAAATCTGAACCTAAATCACTAGTATTCATTTTCCAAATCGGATCTTTACCAGTACCACCAAATTATGGAGGTTTACGATGTGTTGGTAAATCTTGTGGACTTGGAGAAACAGATACACCACCAGTTCTTGGATGAACTTTTCCATTCGTATCAACAGGTATATCAACATTAGGTCTTGCCCCCAAAGTTCTTGCAGATTCTCCTAACTTAGGTTTACCATTGCTATCCGTCATTCCTCTAAAAATATCAATTCCTGAAAGTCCTAACGGATCAATGTATGATATCGGATTACTCACATACGTATATAAGTTTCTTCCACCCACAAGTCCGATAGGATCCTGCTGTGTATAAATTCCCTCAGTAGGTGAGTAGTATCTGAATCGATTATAATACAATCCTATTTCTACATCTTCATACTGACCTTGATAACGGAATGAATAAAGTCTTTCTCACCTGTAATTAACAATTTTCTACACCCAAATTATCCCAACACTTATTTATATCCTCTTTACTACTTCCCTATAGCAAATGAATTTTTCAGAGTGTGACATTTCTTAACTTCTTCTATTTATCCTTTCAGACTTTTTATTTTGTATCTTTCAAATTTCCGTTAATCCAACTAATTATTATATCTTTTATTTTTTCCAAATTATTATTATTTAATGTACAAACTATCACTAACTCTTTCTGGCTCCTATTGACCATAGCACTATTCATCCAATAAGAAAATACATCCCCATTCTTAGAGCTTTCTTGGATAATTTTTATTATTTTATTCTTTTTTTTTGATTTTGCCGAAAATATAGGATTTCCATCCATCATTTTTTTTCCATTACTGAAGGTAGTATTATAATAAGGACATATCCAATCACATCCATCAATATTCTCTTTATGCAACAACATAAAAAACATATCAATCCAATATTTTTCTAAAGCAGTATACACATCTTCATCATCCAAATAATTAACAAAATAATGAAGCATATTACTATTTTCCACGACACTTACCTCCAGCATCATCAATTATGTCAGGTACAAACGCTTTTCCTTTAATAACCTCTATATCTATTCTTTCATGTGCCGTTCCTTTTACTAGGAAGGTTTTACTAACTGATGCATCAACACCGCCACTCTTTCCAGCATCTTTAATAAACTTACGGGCTCTATTTAATTCGTTTACCCTTAATTTTTTGTCCTTGTTACTTAATTTACTTTCTAAATCGTCTACCATGGCTAAAGCTTCAGATACAGTCGGGGGATGGTCTTGAGACCAAGAAATAGACTCTTCAAGTTTTATTCCTTGGGCTTGGATTCTTCCTCTATTAGCATTTAATCCAAAGGGGTCAATTTCCAGTAATGAGTTCCTTACATACGCATAAAAAGTTGGGTTATTCCCTGCAAGTCCAATCGGGTCAATTTGAGTATAATTCCCTTGTTCTGGATCGTAGTATCGGAATCTGTTGTAATATAAACCGATCTCAATGTCCTCATACTGCCCCTGATACCTAAACGGAATGAAACCCTGCTCACCAGTGAATTCTTTCACTCTACCATAAACATCAAGTTCAGCTGACCAAACCCTCTTACCTTCCCCATCATGGGCTTAGACAGGCGTTCCAAGATAATCACTAATAATACTGTAGTTACCTTCACTCGTAATTTTAGCTGAAGGTACAAACCCATCATTAAATACCCATGTGACTAGATTATCATTTTCTAGTTCAACTGAATCATTCTCTGAATACTCATGTAGAATGGTATTCCCGTCCCATACGAATTGTATTGTTTTTTCGTCAGAACTCTTCTCAATTCGTCTACCTAGCGAGTCATACTTGAAAGTAACTTCTGTGTTGTCTGGTTTGATGACCTTCGACATCATGCCATTGCCAAAGTATTCGTACTTCCACGTATCACCATTCTTTTCGACTTTCTCAACGAGATTTCCTTCTTCATCATAAGAGAATTTGGCATCTTTCGTTTCAAGTAATCTGCTGCCGGCACCATAGACACGATCTGTCTTTTCTTTCGTTTCATACAAGTTCCCGACATCATCGACACTGCGGTGTAAGAAGTCAAATTGACCGCCTTGATTGGACCAAACGAGGTTACTAAATTCATCGTAACCATAGGTAACTTTTACACCTGTTTACTCGTTGACCGTGCTTCGTAATTGGTGATTAACATCCCAATTATAGACGCGTCTTCGTGTATGACGATTTTGACTACTTATTCGATGGTGTGTCGGTCTACCGGTCACGTCATATTGCCATTTGCTAATGACATCTCCGGGTAAAATTCTCTCGATTTCTTGTCCCGAGTTCATTGTACTGCATGGAGGCTATCCACTGGGCTTGCTCTGAACGAGAAGCTGTGATTTGCGATACATTTCCCATCACATTACGAGCGACATCGATTTTTGCACCTAAGCTACTCGTAATCTGTGAACGATTGGCCTAATTCATCATAGCTACTCGCAATCCAATGGTCATTCTGCCACTCTTTGATTACTTGTCCAGATGGATCTCGCTCCAGCTTTACGGTTACATGCTCATTGGCAGCCTCTATTAACGAACCATTTTTGTCATAGTCAAACGTTTCCCAAGTGTCATCATAATAATCTGAGCGAATGACATTCCCTAGACCATCATGTTGAAACGCTGTCCAGCGATTACCCGGCCGTTGAATCCTCTGCATCAATCCTGCTAGACTTCGCTCATACGTTTTTTCCATCTCATCAAAGCCGATTTCCTTGATGATATTGCCTTTCGTATCACGTTCAAACTGGTACGCTTCGCCTTTTTCATTGATGACGGCGGTTAACTGCTTTTCTGTATCATAGGTGAATTTGACGTTCTTGCCACCTTGTTCTCGAGCCTTCAAGCTGCCAAGAATGGTGTAATCAAAGGCTATTTGCGTATGGTTATCTTTCGCAAGGGAGAACATGGATAATCAACAGGCGTGTTATTATAATAAATTTAAAAAAGAACGAATCCCTATTTTAATTGGAATTCGTTCTTTCATGCTTTCATTATTTATATAAATCCATTCCTTCCCTTCTTTAAAAATTATTCCTCTTCTATGGTAAAAGTTAGATTTAGCTTATTAAGCACATCAGAAATTTCTTTAATCAACAAATCCCTTTGAATTCCATCACCCGAAACCCAATAATATATCTCACTATTATTTTTTTCTAACTCAAACCACCGATCCCATGTTGGATCATTGTAAAGCAATACTAAATTATCATTTTCTTTTATTACATTTTTGTATAATTCATTGTTTTTAAAAGAAGTATAAATTTTTTCAATAGCGATTTCAATTTTCTCTTTTTCTTGAACGTTTATTCTATATTCATATGCCATTTTATTTACAACCTGCCCCATGTTTTCTATTTCTTACTGTTGGTAAATCTTTGGGATTTCGTGTACCTATATGAATTCATAAGGATTTGTACTAATTTCTCCACGATCATTTAGCTGATTTTTACTTAGATCCTGTTTATGAACATGTGCATTATTTGCGATTTGTATGGTGCGGAGTTTTTATTTCCATAAGCATGAATTCTAATCTCTGAACCATCAGAATAATTCCATGTTTTCAATCTGTTGCACTGATTTTCCCTTAAGTTGAGGTAAGTTTTTAGAACTATTTAGCCCAAAAGGATTAATTTCTATAATGGATCAAACACATACCCATACAAAGTCGGATTTTTCCCGCAAGCCCAATCGGATCTGGTTGTGTATACTGCCCTTGTTCCGGTGAATAGTACCTGAACCTATTGTAATAAAGACCTGTTTCCTCATCAGAATACTGCCCCTGATATCTAAACGGAATAAAACCCTACTCACCAGTGAATTCTTTTACTCGCCCATAAAATTAAAAAGGCAATAAAATCCTTTTTATATGGATTTATTGCCCTTTTTAATTTTAACTTCAAATCATTTAAACACTAAAGATTCGTTACAAGAACAGATTTCTATCGTCCAAATGGATCCCTTTTCAGCCTTACGGTCACATTCTCATTAGCAGCCTCAACTATCAAATCATTTTTGTCATAGCCTAACGTCTCCAGATGCCGTTACAATAATCTTAGTAAATGACATTTTCTAGTCTGCCATGTTGATCCGTTGTCCAACGAAAACCTGACGATTAATCCTTTGAACCAATCCTGCCTGACTTCGCTCATACTCTTGTCATCTCATCAAAGCCGACTCCTTCATGATATTTATATCATATTACGTTCAAATATCAACGGTCTAATCCAAAAACTCTGGTCTTAGGAGACTACCCTCCTTTGTAAAAAGTAATCCTTTTAGTTTATTGTTTCTGTATCCTTCAACAAAAGCCTCAGATACAACTATCATGGAAGGTCTTATACTTATACGATAAATATGCTCCTGTCCAAGTTTATGATAATTAAAATATATGCTTTTTATTCGGCCAATTTTTTTAGGATCATTTGCAGTCATATTGTATTCTGATTTCTGTTCATCGAAACAATCTGAAACAGCCAATATGTTCAGTGCAAAAAAATCTGTGTTCATCTCACCTTTTTCATCTACAATAACAGCAGGAAAAAATTCACAGACGTTTTTAGCAATCTCCTCTAAAAATTTCTTCATTTTCAAGCTTATTAAAGGTGCACCAACTGATGGTAACATGTCATACTTGTTAACATATTTATCAAGCTTATCAACTTTGTAATAAATACTTTCTATATTAAAAGATGATACTCCTGATTCTAAATCATATGATTTCACCTGATTCGTTTGATCATCTTGGTAAAAATAAACATCCCTTTTATAAAACTCTACTAAACTATAGTACTTCATTCGCACCACTATCCTTTACAATGTAATTGAATTTTGCCATTCCTCAAATCTTTTCTAGTGTCCGTAATTAACTTATCAATTTCATCTTTATATTGCTTTTGAGTCCAATTTTCAGCTTTCCCATCCAATGCAATTCTGTTCAATTCTGCTTTCATAAGATTATTATATCTAGCATGATAAGAGTTATATCCATCATGTATAGACCGAGTAGAATGATATTGTCTATCTGTAGGTAAATAAATTGTATTCTTTATATCATTAATACTCATACCAGATTTCAGTATAGCTTCATATTTTTTTAAAGATTTTGGAATTATATGATGTAATTGGAATCCACCAATCTTCGGCATTGTATTATATGTCCAAAGACCCATCGGATCTATAAAAATATTAGGGTTATTAACATATCCATACAAAGTAGGATTTCCACCAGCAAGTCCAATCGGGTCAATTTGAGTATAATTCCCTTGTTCTGGGTCGTAGTATCGGAATCGATTATAATAAAGTCCTATTTCTACATCTTCATACTGCCCTTGATAACGGAATGGAATGAAATCTTGTTCACCTGTAAATTCTTTCACTCGTCCATAAATATCAAGTTCAGCTGACCAAACCTTTTTACCTTCTTGATCATAGGCTTCTACAGGTGTCCCTAGATAATCACTAATAATACTGTAGTTACCTTCACTCGTAATTTTAGCTGAAGGTACAAACCCTTCATTAAATACCCATGTGACTAGATTATCTGGTATTTCAGACTTGCTCTGTGACTCAACTAGATTTTCTCGTTCAACTGAATCATTCTCCGTACAATACTCATGTAGAACGGTATTCCCGTCCCATACGAATTGTATTGTTTTATCGTCAGAACTCTTCTCTATTCGTCTACCTAGTGAGTCATACTTGAAAGTAACTTCTGTCTTATCTGGTCTAATGACCTTCGACATCATGCCGTTGCCAAAGTATTCGTACTTCCACGTATCACCATTCTTTTCGACTTTCTGAACGAGATTCCCTTCCTCATCATAAGAGAATTTGGCATCTCTCGTTTCAAGCAATCTGCTTCCAGCGCCATAGACACGATCTTTTTTGTCTTTTGTTTCATACAAATTCCCGACATCGTCCACACTGCGATATAAGAAATTAAATTGACGACTGTCTTGATTGGCCCACACGAGGTTACTGAATTCGTCGTAGCCATAGGTCACTCGAACACCTGTTAACTCGTTGACCGTGCTTCGTAAGCGATGATTGACGTCCCAATTATAGACGCGTCTTCGTGTATCGCGGTTTTGACTACTTACTCGATGATGTGTCGGTCTACCTGCTACATCATACTGCCACTTGCTGATGACATCTCCTGGTAGGATTCTCTCTATTTCTTGACCGATTTCATTGTACTGCATCGCTGCTGTCCAATGTTCTTGCTCTGAGCGAGAAGTAGTGATTTGCGACACTTTTTCCATAATTCATTCACAAAAAAGAGTAGCAATAAAATCCGATTTCTAGGATTTGATTTGCTACTCTTTTGATGTAGGTTTAAATTTTATTCCAAGTATTAATTTCAGATCTTAAATATTCAATAACAAAGATAAATAGAAACTACACCATGTGTTTAACTAGAAAAATACTTACTGCTCTTTATCAATTTTTCCCATCTCTGTTTCTGCTTAATAATTGCTAAAATATTACGGTTTATACACATCAGCTTCATTCGAAGGGACAAAAGTAATACCCTTCAATTTAAGTTTTTCAGCTTCTTTTTTAAATTCTTCTGAACAAAATAATATGCTTAAAAGTCTAGTATTATTTAGTAGAAATACATCTGGGAGAGTATTGGATTTTTTTAGTTGAAGATCCCATATTTTTTTTATACGTCCATCTTGCTTATAAAATTCAATACATGATTTCTCCATATCTATTAGATCTTCTAACCTATCATAAAATCGCACATAATAATATTCCTTTGAAGATATGCTTTCTTTATGCCTGTTCACCATATATAATTTAGTGTATTGGAAATTGTTGATTCCAAATTTTAATAATAGATTTAGAAATTCTGATGATATGAAAAAACCTTGACTATCCCGTCTAAAATCAAATGCATAACTACTATCCTTTGAAACAAACCATAACTCTTTAGGTAATTCTGTTTTTATATTTTTGGTTGTTCTCCATTTCCCAGCATCAGATTCTCTTGCTTCAAATGGATCTTTTTCAAAGAACTCTGTATGCAATATCCCATCTAGTAAAGTAGGGCAAAACTTCTCTTTCTTTTTAAAAATCCCATAAATATTCTCCATATTAAAATGACACTCCCTTTCATTTAAGGTAATCTGCCACATTAAAATTATATTTTGCATCTTCGTGTGGGGCAACATCATGTCATTTCAATATCTGTTTCCAATAATTATCCATAAAAAATTTAAAATCAAAACTTCAGCAGTTTTGGTTTCTAGTGTCTAAAAATCACTGTCCTAGTTGAACCATAATAAATAAATACAAGGAAATTAATTTCATTTCTAATGAAAAACATATGTAAAGGAAGAAATTCCATCCTCTACATATGTTTTTTAATTCAACGATTTATGTTAATAGTTGCTATACCTGTAATTCTATTATTATTTACCTGTACGAGCCTTAATGATAGATAAAACCTCTGTAGCTGAATCATAATGACTCGGCGATTCTTCTTTTAACTGTTTAATAATGTTAATAACTAACTTTTGCAAATTAGAATCTGTATTAGAAACTAAAGTTGCATAAACTTTTCTGCCTTTTTCTTCGTTTAAAATTCTTGCATGTATCCATTCTGCCCATTGTTGAGCATGGGGAAGCATTTTTGGAAGCATTTCAATAAATATATTAAATCCTTTTTCATCTCCAAACATTATTCTGCTATGTTCTACTGTATGCAATAAATTCATTCCGTATTCTGGTAGTTCGAATCTATCGTCAAAAGCCAAATACAGTGCCCGTATATATTCACTATTATTTGATTTAATTATTTCTGACAGTAATTGCTCAAACTCTTCAATTTCCATATCAGGATCAATTAACTTACCATTTATTATTTTTTCAATCTTCATACCTAACTCCATTTTTCATATCATCCTTTACATTTTATAGGTTTTCTAAACATTTCTTTATTAAGGACTTCGTTAAGTGTAATTGTATTTTGCAATCCTCTTCTAATTTCAGGCGTGTATTTCCCACCTTCTTGATAAATTCTTCGTGCATCTCTAATATCATATGCCAATGCATCTCTAGGAGACAATGAAAGATATGTTTGATTAAAAGGTGATTTTTTTCCCTTTCCATAAGATGCTGTTGCCCTGTGTCTTCCACCTACGCCAGGACTAGGTTGCTCCATATTCATAGTCACACCGTCAGCATGTAACACTCCATTTTGAGACATATATAAAGCTGATGGCATATGGTGCGGTGTTATATTATCATTCTTTACTCCTTCTTTTATCAAGTATTCATAGGTTCCAACTTTTCCTTCCCCAGGTAAAAGTGGGTTATTTACTACTCTAAGTCCATATATGTCTACTTGATTATTTGTATTACTAACGTAAGCATACAGTGTCGGATTATCCCCTGCTAAACCAATAGGATCAAGCTGTGTATAAATTCCCTCATTTGGTGAGTAATACCTGAACCTATTGTAATAAAGACCTGTTTCCTCATCAGAATACTGCCCCTGATACCTAAACGGAATGAAACCCTGCTCACCAGTGAATTCTTTCACTCTACCATAAACATCAAGTTCAGCTGACCAAACCCTCTTACCTTCCCCATCATGGGCTTCGACAGGTGTTCCTAGATAATCACTAATAATGCTGTAATTACCTTCACTCGTAATTTTAGCTGAAGGTACGAACCCATCATTAAATACCCATGTGACTAGATTATCATTTTCTAGTTCAACTGAATCATTCTCTGAAAAATACTCATGTAGAATGGTATTCCCGTCCCATACGAATTGTATTGTTTTTTCGTCAGAACTTTTCTCTATTCGTCTACCCAGTGAGTCATACTTGAAAGTAACTTCTGTCTTGTCTGGTTTGATGACCTTTGACATCATCCCATTGCCATAATACTCGTAATTCCATGTACCACCATTCTTCTCAATCTTCTGAACAAGATTACCTTCATCATCATAAGAGCATGTTGCCTCTTTCGTTTCAAGTAATCTGCTGCCGGCACCATAGACACGATCTGTCTTTTCTTTCGTTTCATACAAGTTCCCGACATCACCGACACTGCGGTGTAAGAAGTCAAATTGACCGCCTTGATTGGACCAAACGAGGTTACTAAATTCATCGTAACCATAGGTAACTTTTACACCTGTTAACTCGTTGACCGTGCTTCGTAATTGGTGATTAACATCCCAATTATAGACGCGTCTTCGTGTATGACGATTTTGACTACTTATTCGATGGTGTGTCGGTCTACCGGTCACGTCATATTGCCATTTGCTGATAACATCTCCTGGCAGGATTCTCTCAATCTCTTGACCAAGTTCATTGTACTGCATCGCTGCTGTCCAATTGTCTTGTTCTAAGCGAGAAGCTGTAATTTGCGCCACATTGCCCATCACATTACGAGCGACATCGATTTTTGCACCTAAGCTACTCGTAATCTGTGAACGATTACCTAATGCATCATAGCTACTCGCAATCCAATGGTCATTCTGCCATTCCTTGATGACTTGTCCAGATGGGTCTCGCTCCAGTTTAACGGTTACATGTTCATTGGCAGTCTCTATTAACGAACCATTTTTGTCATAGCCAAACGTTTCCCAGGTATCGTCATAATAATCTGAGCGAATGACATTTCCTAAACCATCATGCTGATACGCTGTCCAGCGATTACCCGGCCGTTGAATCCTCTGCACCAATCCTGCTAGATTTCGCTCATACGTTTTTTCCATCTCATCAAAGCCGATTTCCTTGATGATATTGCCTTTCGTATCACGTTCAAACTGGTACGCTTCGCCTTTTTCATTGATGACGGCGGTTAACTGCTCTTCTATATCATAGGTGAATTTGACGTTCTTGCCACCTTGTTCTCGAGCTTTCAAGCTGCCAAGAATGGTGTATTCAAAGGCTACTTGCGTATGGTTATCTTTCGCAAAAACAATATCGTCATAGGCATTATACTTTAATTGAACGTCGTTACCATCTAACGTCACTTGACACAAGTTCAGATCAGTATCATAAGCTAAGCTTTAGTTGGATTTAAATCAACAGTTTTTTAAAAAGTTCAGATCTTTATTATAAAAGATCAAAAGGGCAATAAAATCCTTTTAAATGGATTTATTGCCCTTTTTAAATTTAACTTCAAAATAATACCCTGTAGTATTTCTTTTATCTGTGATAATTCTAAAGTCGTTTCTTATATGCATTTTCATTTTCTTAGTCTATAAGATTTATTTCACATCTGCCACATTAAAGTTATATTTTTCATCTTCGCGTGGATCATTAAAACCTTTAAATTCATTTACTTTAACAAGAGAAAACAAAAATCCAAAATTTGCATTAGGATAATCTAATTTCTTCTTACGTGCATAGCCCTTTACAGATACCAAATATTTACCAGAAGAAACATTATATCCAAATCCGGAATATAGTGTCTCTCCATCTAATGTTTGATATGATACTTCATCATTTCCTATAAATTTATTTCTATCGAAGTCATAAAATGAACCAATACTAGCAATCCATAATGTATCTTTAACATCAATATTGAAGTCATGATATACTATTTTCTCTTCCCATTCATCGTCAAACGACTGATTAAAATTATCAAGTTTGATTACATATTCTATAGAGTCTATTGGTAAAAAAGGAATCCAAATACCCTCAGCAAGTGAAGTTAAATATCGCTTATGATTATCCTGAAAATTTTTTAAAAGTTTTTTTGACCTAACTTTTTCATTTTTTAAAAAATCTTCTAATACGTCTAATGAAAATAAACAAATTCCGTAACTTGAGATCTTTTAATTTCTCAAATGGATCTATCCAACTGTTTGTATCACCAACATACGCATACAGCGGTGGATTTCCACTAGCAAGCCCAATTGGATCAATTTGAGTACACATTCCTTCACTTGGTGAATAGTACCCGGATCGATTGTAGTAAAGCCCTGTCTCAACATCCTCATACTGCCCTTTATATTTGAACGGATTAAAGGCTTTCTCACCAGCAAATTCCTTCACCCGTCCATAAATATCAAGCTCACTTGAATCTATGTTAACGGATATGGTAGAACATGCTACATCACTATCACAGTTTCTAAATGTTATTAAATTCCTAAAATTTAATGGGGTTACAAAACAGCGAATGCAATTTGTGATCTTTGTGGTGTCGTAACGGAAACCATGTTAGATTTTAACAAACGCCTATAAGTATTAAGCTAAAACCCCAACAATGACATTTTGATATGCAGTGTTGGGGCTTTTTCCTGTAAGGACAATGAAATAGACCTTTATTCAATAGGTTCAAGATACTACTCCCCATAAAATGAAGCAGAGTAGTAAATACACAAGATAAAGCAGTTCCAATTCTAATAGGAAGCGCATATAAAGGAGTGCCTAAACCTTTACCTTTACATGTACTCATATAAGTTCCTATATCTTTTGTAATTAGCTATTCTTTTTTATACTATATTAAATTTTCCGTCAACCATTTTTATAAAATCTATTACATCATTTTCCGTAAAAGTAAATGGACTAAAAATATTTTTTGTTAACAACTCTTTTTCTTCATAACTTAATCTTTCCCATGCCACATTTTGAGCGTTTTCTACTGCTCTTTCTTTAAATAAATTTTGGTTTTCAATCTTCCGCCATTCACCCCATGTATCTTTTCCTTTTTCTTCGATTTCGTATTCTGTTAACATGTCTACAATATTGTTGCAGATTTTTGCAATAAAAGGACTCCCCGCAACATAGAAATTATCTGGATTCTTATGAAATTTTGCCTCAAGTAAAGCTTTATGCAAGTTTAAAATTTCATAATATCCCTCAACCACTAGTTTTATTTCATTCATAGAAATGATTTCCCTCCTTTATAAAATTCAGTTTTTAAGCAAAACACCTCACATGTGGAAATGTAAGTTCAAAATGGTTACCCCTGTTGGAGATTTCCTCACATTGATCCATCTAACATTTAACCCTTACAAAAAGTGTTCTCTCCTACTGTCAAATTAGCATTTCTTCCATCACGAATTGCTCCCTTGTAAATTAATTCGTTAGGTTGAGTACATCCCTCGGTTGTTAATTTAAAGTCATTTTGATCCAACAAATCTATTTTCACCACATGCGTTCCTACATCTGGTTTTTGACCCATTAATAAAGCGTTATTTACGTCCTTAGCAGGAATTTGATCTGTTGTAACAAATACTCTTCCTCTACTATCTGGTCTTATTACGCCTGATTCTTGGATAGCTTTTGCTCCTTCAGAATCAGTATAATGGTAAAGTGTTAATCCAAAAGGATCAATCCAATAATTCGAATTTCTTACATACCCATACAGAGTCGGATTCCCACCTGCAAGCCCAATCGGGTCTATTTGAGTATAATTCCCTTGTTCTGGATCGTAGTATCGGAATCTGTTGTAATATAATCCAATCTCCATGTCTTCATACTGACCTTGATACCTAAATGGAATGAAATCTATTTCACCAGTGAATTCTTTTACTCTGCCATAAATATCAAGCTCAGCTGACCAAACTTGCTTTCCTTGTTCGTCATAGGCTTCGACAGGCGTTCCTAGGTAATCACTAATAATGCTATAGTTACCTTCATTCGTAATTTTAGCTGAAGGTACGAACCCATCATTAAATACCCATGTGACTAGATTATCATTTTCTAGTTCAGCCGAATCATTCTCTGAATACTCATGTAGAATGGTATTCCCGTCCCATACGAATTGTATTGTTTTATCGTCAGAACTCTTCTCTATTCGTCTACCTAGTGAATCATACTTGAAAGTAACTTCTGTCTTATCTGGTTTGATGACCTTCGACATCATGCCATTGCCATAGTACTCGTACTTCCACGTATCGCCATTCTTTTCGACTTTCTGAACGAGATTCCCTTCCTCATCATAAGAGAATGTTGCCTCTTTCGTTTCAAGTAATCTACTTCCGGCACCATAGACACGATCTGTCTTTTCTTTCGTTTCATACAAATTCCCGACATCATCGACACTGCGGTGTAAGAAATCAAATTGACCGCCTTGATTGGACCAAACGAGGTTACTGAATTCATCGTAACCATAGGTAACTTTTACACCTGTTAACTCGTTGACCATGCTTCGTAATTGGTGATTAACATCCCAATTATACACGCGTCTTCGTGTATTGCGGTTTTGACTACTTGTTCGATGGTGTGTCGGTCTACCTGTTATATCAAATTGCCATTTGCCGATGACATCTCCTGGTAAGATCCTCTCAATCTCTTGACCAAGCTCATTGTACATCATCGTTACCGTCCAATTTTCTTGCTCTAAGCGAGAAGCAGTAATTTGCGCCACATTTCCCAGCTCATTACGAGCAACATCGATTTTTGCACCTAAGCTACTTGTAATTTGTGAACGATTGCCTAATTCATCATAACTACTTGCAATCCAATGGTCATTCTGCCACTCTTTGATTACTTGTCCAGATGGATCTCGCTCCAGTTTAACGGTTACATGTTCATTGGCAGTCTCTATTAACGAACCACATTTGTCATAGCCAAACGTCTCCCAGGTATCATCATAATAATCTGAGCGAATGACATTTCCTAAACCGTCATGTTGATACGCTGTCCAACGATCATCTGGACGTTGAATCCTCTGAACCAATCCAGCCAGACTTCGCTCATATGTTCTTTCCATCTCATCAAAGCCGATTTCCTTGATGATATTGCCTTTCGTATCACGTTCAAATGCATACGCTTCGCCTTTTTCATTGATGACAGCGGTTAACTGCTCCTCTGTATCATAGGTGAATTTGACGTTCTTGCCACCTTGTTCTCGAGCTTTCAAGCTGCCAAGAATGGTGTAATCAAAGGCTACTTGCGTATGGTTATCTTTCGCAAAAACAATATCGTCATAGGCATTGTACTGCAATTGAACATCGTTACCATCTAACGTCACTTGACACAAGTTCAGATCAGTATCATAAGCTAAGCTTTAGTTAGATTTAAATCAACAGTTTTTTAAAAGTTCAGATCTTTATTATAAAAGATCAAAAGGGCAATAAAATCCTTTTAAATGGATTTATTGCCCTTTTTAAATTAAACTACAAATCATTTAAAACATAGGTAAAAACTTTTTTTAAGAATTGATACCCTAAAGTATTTCTCTTATCTGTGATAATTCTAAAGACCTTTTAACTTAGTATATGTGTTATATCTATAAGGCTTAATCCATCCTCGCCACATTAAAGTTATATTTTTCATCTTCACGTGGATCATTAAACCCTTCAAATTCATTCACTTTAACAAGAGAAAACAAAAACCCAAAATTTGCATTAGGATAATCTAATTTCTTCTTACGAGCATAGCCCTTTATGGATACCAAATATTTTCCAGAAGAAACATTATACCTAAATCCAGAATATACAGTCTCTCCATCTAACGTTTGATATGATATTTCATCATTTTCTAAATATTCATTTTTATTGAATGTATAAAATGAACCAACATCAGCAATCCATAATGTATCTTTAACTTCAATATTGAAGTCATGATATACTATTTTTCCCTCCCATTCATCGTCAAATGTCTGATTACAATTTTCAAGTTTGACAATATATTCTATAGAATTTATCGGTAAAAAAGGAATCCAAATACCCTCTGCAAGTGAAGTTAAATATCGTTTATGATTATCCTGAAAATTTTTTAAAAGTTTTTTTGACCTAACTTTTTCTTTCTTTAAAAAATCTTCTAATACGTCTAATGAAAATAAACAAATTCCGTAACTTGCGGTACCTAAAATTCTATCCATCATAACATCTCCTTTTCTTCTATCCACAAGGGATTTTTCCATTTGAATGTAATTCTTTTAATTTCTCTAAACCTTCTGCAGGGGTTAAATTTTTGAATAACCATTCTTTAGTGTAAGGGATTTTTAAATAACCTTTAACGTCAATATCTTCGTATGCTTTAGCAGCTTTTTCAAAGAATTCATCTGTCGTACCAGTAAATTTTGAACCATGATAAGGTATTCCATCTTCTATAAGTTTTCTATGCAATTTTTTGTGAAGTTCTGCTGTTCCAGCTCCTTCATCTGGATACCAAGAAATCGAATTAATTTGACTTAATTCTGAAATGTCTAAAGCCTTGGCTATTGATCTCGGCATCAAATGATGTCCCATACCAGTATCCAATAAATCTGAATATAAGCCAAATTTATCTATATTGTTATTTGTATCCCTGACATATCCATACAAAGTAGGATTCCCACCAGCAAGTCCAATCGGGTCAATTTGAGTATAATTCCCTTGTTCTGGGTCGTAGTATCGGAATCGATTATAATAAAGTCCTATTTCTACATCTTCATACTGCCCTTGATAACGGAATGGAATGAAATCTTGTTCACCTGTAAATTCTTTTACTCTGCCATAAACATCAAGCTCAGCTGACCAAACCTTTTTACCTTCTTGATCATAGGCTTCGACAGGCGTTCCTAGATAATCACTAATAATACTGTAGTTACCTTCACTCGTAATTTTAGCTGAAGGGACGAACCCATCACTAAATACCCATGTAACAAGATTATCTGCCATTTCGGCGTCAGTTTGTGAAGAATTCTCAACTGAATTTTCAAATATATCTGAATCATCCCGCGAACAATACTCATGTAGAATGGTATTCCCATCCCATACGAATTGTATTGTTTTATCGTCAGAACTCTTCTTTATTCGTCTACCTAGTGAATCATACTTAAAAGTAACTTCTTTGTTATCTGGTCGGATGACTTTTGACATCATGCCATTGCCATAGTATTCGTACTTCCACGTATCACCATTCTTTTCGACCTTTTTAACGAGATTCCCTTCCTCATCATAAAAGAATGTTGCCTCTCTCGTTTCAAGCAATCTGCTTCCAGCGCCATAGACACGATCTTTTTTGTCTTTTGTTTCATACAAATTCCCGACATCGTCCACACTGCGGTATAAGAAATCAAATTGACCACCTTGATTGGACCACACGAGGTTACTGAATTCATCGTAACCATAGGTAACTCGAACACCTGTTAACTCGTTGACCGTGCTTCGTAATTGGTGATTAACATCCCAATTATAGACGCGTCTTCGTGTATCACGATTTTGACTACTTATTCGATGCTGTGTCGGTCTACCGGTCACGTCATATTGCCATTTGCTGATGACATCCCCTGGTAAGATTCTCTCAATCTCATAGCTATTTGTCATCACGTTGAGTTGTTTAAACGAATCAAAGATTAGAGGAATAAAGAATTGCTGGATAAAACATAAGAATACATTGCGAATATATTGAATTGCAAAAATTCCTTGAAAACCTTATCCAAAAGGTTAATAAATTAATAAAAAGAAGAGTAGCAATAAAATCCATATTTTATGGATTTATATGCTACTCTTTTAATTAGAGATTTTAATAATTGGAACTATATAAAATAGCCACCAAGTATTAATTTCACATCTAAAAAATTTCTTAATTTGCATAGAAGTATACAAGCTCTTCTATTATAACATCATAATAAAATCTTCCTTAGGTAACTTTAATTACTTAATTCTCCTTGTTATAAAGCTTTTAAACATTCTAGTAAATAACCTCCAACCATGAGTAACATTATAATCACCCTACTGTTGCTTTAGAAGAATATATTTATTCTATTGTTTTGCCTAACGAGAGTTAATGTGTGTTGCTACCTCATCTAATTCAATAAATTTTAACCCATTTAATTTTAGTGCAATGCATTGTTGCCTAAATTTTTCTGAACAAAATAAGTATGAACTTAATCGTAAATCCTTTAACCGAAATACATCAAAATCTGTATTTTTAAAAACAATTTTCTGATATTTTTCAACAAATGTCCCTTCAGATTTAAAAATCTTATTTTTAGGTACTTCTCTTGAAATAAATTCTGACTTCTCATAATCCACTAAAGAAATACCATCAAAATACTTAATAAAATAGTAGTTTTTGTTTTTCTTTACTTTTGACTTGCCCTTCGTATTGACTATATTTAGTTTTGCTATTACATAATCTTGTAACGATTTTGACTCAACTATTAGATTTAAAAACTGTTCTTCAACAATATGACCTAAAAAACTTTCATAATAGTCAAACTCTATTTTGCTTGTTGTAATCAGCCACAACTCTTTTGGAAATTCATCTTTGTTAAAAAAATGACGATTCCAACTATACCCCATTCCTTCGTGATACATTGTTTCATCAAAATGCTCATGTATTACCCCATCTAAGAAAATAGGTGTCGTGAGTTTGTCATTTATAATCATATATTTTTTCAAATTAATTACCCCAATCTCTTGCATTTTGGATATTTTTTCGACTGAACTGTGTCAAAATGCCCCATTGAAAGTTGATTCTTTAAATTCATTTGTAATTTTCTAACTTTTCCTCTTGCTGCCTTTTCATCAATGATTTCATTATCGAAATCTTCAGAAATAAATTTTATCTCATTTACTACATGACTGTTATATAGAGAATGATGAGTATTATGAATAAAGTTAAAGGAACTTTTTTTAAGGGTATCAGGATTACTTGGAATCATCATACCGTTAAAAGCCTCATCTCTTAATCCCCCTATGCCTATATCGTCGAAAAACGTTTTATATCGTTTCCAAACATTTGTTTGGATTACATGATGAGCCTGATATCCAGCTGTCTTACTTCCGCCCTTCTTTAAGTTACCTGCTAAGATTTGACTCGGTGCTCTTGATAATCCAAATACATCAATCCAAGTATTCGTGTCTCCAACATACCCATACAAAGTAGGATTCCCACCCGCTAGTCCAATCGGGTCTATTTGAGTATAATTCCCTTGTTCTGGGTCATAGTATCTGAATCGATTATAATACAATCCTATTTCTACATCTTCATACTGCCCTTGATAACGGAATGGAATGAAACCCTGCTCACCAGTGAATTCTTTTACTCGCCCATAAATATCAAGTTTAGCTGACCAAACCCTCTTACCTTCTTGATCATAAGCTTCGACAGGCGTTCCTAGGTAATCACTACTAATACTGTAGTTACCTTCATTCGTAATTTTAGCTGAAGGTACAAACCCATCATTAAATACCCATGTGACTAGATTATCATTTTCTAGTTCAACTGAATCATTCTCCGAACAATACTCATGTAGAATGGTATTCCCATCCCATACGAATTGTATTGTTTTATCGTCAGAACTCTTCTCTATTCGTCTACCTAGTGAATCATACTTGAAAGTAACTTCTTTCTTGTTTGGTTTGATTCAAGGCTTCTAGCAATTTTTTTCATGTCAAAAAAAACTGTCCCAGATGAAGATATAAATTTTTTTAACAAAAAAACATATGTAAAGAAAGAGCTTATGACGTCTTCTTTACATATGTTTCGGGAGCTTATAAACTAGCCTAGGATTATTTTAAAAGTCATTATTCTAAGTACATTGTGTAAAAAAAACACCTGCATCATTTTGATTATAATTTTTATTTAAAAACAAGTATCCGATCGAGTCACTTAGGCTAAAAATATCATGAAATCCTTTCGGAAAATCACCGCCATAAATTTGTAGGCAAAATTGATAATCATCAAGACCCAAGTTTTCTATTTGTAACAGAGATGGTTTATTGCCAATCAATGAACCACAGTAAATCTCTATATCATCCAAATCTTTTTCATCTACTTCTTCTAAATCTAAATTCAATTCATCCCCAAAAATGAACTCTTGTGCTGGTATTAGGAAATCTGATTCATTTCGAATATCACCAGCTTCGTGTAATAAAACTCTTGTAAACCCCTTTTTAATGTTTTTTAACTCTTCTTTATCTCCATGAAAAGTGATTAAATCTAAAAAATAATCATCTTTTTTATACGTTGAAAAAACGGATAGTAAATGTTTTTTTGGTAAATTTAAATCTAGAGTTTTATTTAGAAAATCCGTTGGCAAGCATAATACAAGTGTTAATTTATCTCCATTTGGATTTAATGGCCAATCAATATTTTCTGGCAAGAAGCTATAACCGCCAAGTCGAGGTACAATGGATTCATTTTCAACATCTTTAAAAATAATTTCAACTGACATATTTTCAACACCATCCTTATTATCTACATTTTTTACTTACAAGGTTTTTGTAAAATTTCTCTGATTCTTTCCTAAGCTCTCTTGCTCTACTTGCAGGCACTCCAGCTTTTCTCAATGCTCCTTGAGTAATATCTAATTCTCGCTTTATATTTTGATGAAATTCATTTTCTCCAAGATTATAAAGTGTAGACCTGATTTGACGTTCATGCCAATGCGCCCCTCCGACTTGTGTATGATGTGGATTATCCAATGCTATAGATGGATTTCCTCCTAGTCTCCCGTGTTTTTTTGCCAATCCTTGTTGATATAAATACTCATGTCTAATCAGTTCATGTGCCTGTAAACCATCGCCTATATTACTTTTACCATTCAAACTTCTATAAGTTCCTAATTGAAACAACTTAGCTAAACCATAGGGATCAATTTCAACTAATGGATTATTTACATACCCATAAAGTGTAGGATTATTCCCCGCAAGCCCAATCGGGTCTGGCTGTGTATAGATACCCTCAGTAGGTGAGTAGTATCGGAATCGATTATAATACAGTCCTATTTCTACATCTTCATACTGTCCTTGATACCTAAACGGAATGAAATCCTGCTCACCGGTGAATTCCATCACTCGTCCATAAATATCAAGCTGCACTAATATCAGGTTTCTAGCTGGGGTGTTTGCTAATATTTAAAAATCCCTGCCTCAGATGAAGCAGGGGAGTAAATATACGGAATATCAAAGCAAACCATTTTTTCTAGGTTCACGATGTTTTCCTAATGCTTCGGGGTCTGTACTTGTTGAAATAAATTACGAACCTTTATTCCTTGATTCAGAGGAAACATCACCATAAACAGTCATTCCACAAAAAAATAGGTAAGAAGGACTTATATTGTCTTCTTACCTATCTCTAAAATTTATCATCAGGTAAATACTATGGAGTCGGCTTTATTATCACCATGTTTCTACTTCCATTCATAATTAAATTTAAAGAAATTATGTTAAATCAACATATTTCGGACTTAACAAGCTTTCTTTCTTGATAAAATAAATAAGAATTCACTATAATATTTTATTTCTGCTCAGTTCTTACTTTTGCACCCAACGAAATAAAATAGTCAGCTAAAACTAAAGTATTTTCCCCATATCCCTCAGCTATTAGAAACCCATTACTATTTAATCGATTTCGTATTTCATCGAGTGATAGTCCTGTTTCTTTTTTTACTGCTAAGATCACTTTTGATTTATTTTCACCTGGATCATCAAGATATACATAATATTTTTTAACTTTTTCTTTAATTCGTTGCCCAATTGGTGCAAAATTTTCTTTAGATTTTGCAATAGGAAGAAATTCGCATATATTTTTAATTTCTTCATCACTTAATTTAATTTTCCACTCTTTCTCCATTAACTCATAAAAATTAGATTGATACTCTCCACTTTTATAATACCTATTATCATGTTTATCAAGCCAAACAGACAAAAAATAGTCGAACTTTTCCAGTGAGTCTACTAAGAGTTTTGGAGAAAATTCTCCTCCAACATAATCATAATAAATTGGAGTTTCAACTTCACTTATATCTGCAATCACTGGATTCCCACTCCAACTAGAGATAATGATCCAATTCTCATTCCATTTCATTATCTCTGAGATATCTCTCCAACCTTTATCTTCTCTAATAAATCTGTAACCTTCTAAAGCAACCAATAGATTTTCCATACCAATAATATAAAAGTCGTTAGTCCAATAAAACATTATGTCTTTAGATTTTGGTAAATCATTGTACCATTTCAAAAGTACTTGACTTAAAAGAGGGAGTTTAAAAATCTTTTCTAACTCTCGTTTCGTTTCTGCAGATGTTCCTAAATATCTAATCTTACTGCCATTTTCATGCTTAGAAATTGAATGAGCTAGGTACTTCATCGTTTTTTACATCTCCCTCCAATGTCGTATCTATCTATCATTGCTTGGCGATCAATTAGTCGACCAGTAGTTGCATTGGTATAACTTCCTCTATGGCCTCTCTCACCATATAAATGTTCATTATATCCTCCAACATGTTTAGCATTAGATAAAAATCTAATATTTCTTGAGTCTCCCTTCCAAGCATTCCCTAAAGCCCCGTTTTTATGATTAGTAATATGGTGCCCTGTATAACCACTCACTTTTCCGCGGCTTATTAATTCTTCTATTTCAGCTGCATTCCAAGGATGAGTTCCACTCCCTGTTTTATTGACCAATTCTTTTTCTAATTCCCAAGCCCGTTCTATTCCTTGATAATACGATCCATTTATTGGTGTTACTTTTGTCGGTTTATACATAATTAAGTTTAATTCTGATAAATCCACACCTGGTAACTTTGGGAATTTTGGGGCTAGACCAAATATATCAATTGAATTATTAGGGTTTCCGACATACCCATACAAAGTAGGATTTCCACCCGCAAGTCCAATCGGGTCTACTTGAGTATAATTCCCTTGTTCCGGATCGTAGTATCTGAATCGATTATAATACAATCCTATTTCTACATCTTCATACTGTCCTTGATAACGGAATGGAATAAGATCTTGTTCACCTGTAAATTCTTTTACTCTGCCATAAACATCAAGCTCAGCTGACCAAACCTTTTTACCTTGTTCATCAAAAGCTTCTACAGGCGTTCCAAGATAGTCACTAATAATACTGTAGTTACCTTCACTCGTAATTTTAGCTGAAGGTACGAACCCATCATTAAATACCCATGTAACAAGATTATTTGCTATTTCGTCGTCAGTCTGTGAAGAATTCTCAACTATATTTTCAAATATATTTGAATCATTCTGCGTGAAATACTCATGTAGAATAGTATTCCCATCCCACACGAATCTCATTGACTTCTCGTCAGAACTCTTCTCTATTCGTCTACCTAGTGAGTCATACTTGAAAGTAACTTCTGTCTTATCTGGTTTGATGACCTTCGACATCATGCCATTGCCATCGTACTCGTACTTCCACGTATCACCATTCTTTTCGACTTTCTCAACTAGATTTCCTTCTTCATCATAAAAGAATTTGGCATCTTTCGTTTCTAGTAATCTGCTTCCAGCGCCATAGACACGATCTTTTTTGTCTTTCGTTTCATACAAATTCCCAACATCATCGACACTGCGGTGTAAGAAGTCAAATTGACCGCCTTGATTGGACCACACGAGGTTACTGAATTCATCGTAACCATAGGTAACTTTTACACCTGTTAACTCGTTGACCATGCTTCGTAATCGATGATTGACGTCCCAATTATAGACGCGTCTTCGTGTATCGCGGTTTTGACTACTTACTCGATGGTGTGTTGGCCTACCGGTCACATCATATTGCCATTTGCTGATGACATCTCCTGGTAAGATTCTCTCAATCTCTTGCCCAAGTTCATTGTATTGCATCGCTGCTGTCCACTGTTCTTGCTCTGAACGAGAAGCTGTGATTTGCGATACATTTCCCATCACATTACGAGCGACATCGATTTTTGCACCTAAGCTACTCGTAATCTGTGAACGATTGCCTAATTCATCATAGCTACTCGCAATCCAATGGTCATTCTGCCATTCCTTGATGACTTGTCCAGCTGGATCTCGCTCCAGCTTTACGGTTACATGTTCATTGGCAGTCTCTATTAACGAACCATTTTTGTCATAGCCAAACGTTTCCCAGGTATCGTCATAATAATCTGAGCGAATGACATTTCCTAAACCATCATGCTGATACGCTGTCCAACGATTATCTGGACGAACAATCCTCTACACTAATCCTGCCTGACTTCGTTCATATGCGAGCCATAAACGCCCTAAAATAAAGGCTTCTAGCAGTTTCGGCTACCCTTGTAAAAAATTGTTTCAGATGAAGATAGAATATAAGTATATAAAAATAATTCCATCTCTTACACAAAAAAACATATGTAAAGTAAGAATTTATAACCTCTTCTTTACATATGTTTTGGTATCATAATATGTCCTTGCTTTTGTTTAATTTGAAAGACGGATTTAACTCTGCCGCTAATTCGTTGACTTTCGCTTTAATATATCCATGTTATAAAGACCAAGCAAAACTTGTTTTGATGGGTTATTGGTATCTACATTACTAGCTAAAGTAATCACTCTCACACCCTGTGTACTCGTCATACAAAAAAGGTGATAAAGTAGTTCCACATTTCGTGTACCAAAAAATCAAAGCCAACAAATACTATGCCTATTCAAGATGCCATTAAACCGCTCTTTTCGCAGGTAATTGTTCGAAATTCGTTTGACTTGAATATTTAACGATACTATTTAGTCGTTCGTGTAAATGTATTTTTCATTTCTTCACATTAAGAATATTGCCAATAGCCTTTTATGGGGTTCTCAATCGAACTTTCTAAAATCTGTGCATATAAATATAGAGCACCGAACGCAAAGGGATAACTTTTTCTTGGCTTTATTAGTGTATCTGGATATCCTTCCTCATCGACCTGGAATATAAAACTATAACCATCATCATGCAACTCCTTATAATAATACTCTTCTTCTTGAATATGCTTTGGTGTTCCCCCAAATTTGATAAGAAAACTTTCTTTAAATGATTTTTTATCACTTACAATATTAGCTTCCGAAATAAAGTGCTTTACTAAATCAGGATTGGTAAAAGTTTCAAATTTGCTCTCTTCTGTTTTAGGATGTTTAAATGTTAATAACGAACAATTTGGATACCTATTTTTAGAAATACGTTCTTCAAAATTTTCAGGAGCGAAAATGGAAATCATTTCATTTTCATCAAAAGGGTTAACTATAGACAAATAAAAATTCAACTTAGTTTCTTTATTTACCATGCCTTCCAATTCATCAAAATATACTGGTGCATTCCCTCCGATCCATCCACTACGGCTATCATTTTCACTCGCTTGAAAAATCATACACTCTTTTCGTTCTTTAAGAATTTTAAAATCTCTCATTGTAATCCCCCTTCTATTTTACATTACATGGTATAAGCCCATGTTTTTGCCCATGCTCGATAGCTGCAGTCCTAAGTTCTTTTACCTTTTCTGTCGCAAATATTTTTGCACTTGCTTTATCCATCCCTCTATTGTTTACCAGTTCATCTATAATGCCACGTCTAGTTAGCGCAGCATTCCTATTAATGTTCTGCAGTGCAGTTTGATTTTGTAATACATTTTTGCTATGCATTCCATATCTATTTTGCAAAGCACTTATTCTTTGATGAAGAGGAACTTCAGTAAGTGCAATAGCTGGATTATGCCTTGACATTGGACCTTTAAGACGTTCTACACCTTTATTATGTTTTAACCAAGCATTCTGCAATAATTCATGTGCTGTAAATCCATCATTCATGTGAAGCTTACTACCATAACGAGCAATCCCAAATTCGTTCAATAACCCTAATGGATCCGTTATTATAAGTGGATTACTTACATACCCATACAAAGTAGGGTTACTACCAGCAAGCCCAATCGGATCCTGTTGT
The DNA here is from genome assembly GCF_049058285.1 of Lysinibacillus sp. UGB7. NCBI lineage: Bacteria > Bacillati > Bacillota > Bacilli > Caryophanales > Bacillaceae > Lysinibacillus > Lysinibacillus sp. UGB7. Next base: position 55,288 of record NZ_JBMGUV010000022.1, on the reverse strand, counting down.
GTATAAATCCCCTCACTTGGTGAATAATACCGAAATCTGTTATAGTAGAGCCCCGTTTCCCCATCCTCATACTGCCCTTGATATCGGAATGGTATGAAATCCTTCTCACCAGTCAATTCTTTTACATGACCATAAATATCTAGTTCACTTGACCAAATCTGCTTACCTTCCGTATCATAAGCTCCAACAGGTGTACCCAAATAATCGCTTATAATACTGTAATTACCTTCACTTGTAATTTTAGCAGAAGGAACAAATGAATCTTCATCAAATACCCAAGTTATAAGACTTCTGTCAATGTTTGCAGCGCCATGTGATGTAGTGTTAGAAGATGCATTCGAAGCACCATCTTCACAAGTATAGCTACCTTCAACCCACTCATGTAGAATTGTATTCCCTTCCCACACAAAATTAGTAGCCCTACCTTCACAACTCTTCTCTATTCGTCTACCTAGTGAGTCATACTTGAAAGTAACTTCTGTCTTGTCTGGTTTGATGACCTTTGACATCGTCCCATTGCCATAATACTCGTAATTCCATGTACCACCATTCTTCTCAATCTTCTGAACAAGATTACCTTCATCATCATAAGAGAATGTTGCCTCTTTCGTTTCAAGCAATCTGCTGCCGGCACCATAGACACGATCTGTCTTTTCTTTCGTTTCATACAAATTCCCGACATCATCAACACTGCGATATAAGAAATCAAATTGACGACTGTCTTGATTGGCCCAGACGAGGTTACTGAATTCATCGTAACCATAGGTAACTCGAACACCTGTTAACTCGTTGACCGTGCTTCGTAATCGATGATTGACATCCCAATTATAGACGCGTCTTCGTGTATCACGCTTTTGACTACTTACTCGATGATTTGTCGGTCTACCGGTCACGTCATATTGCCATTTGCTGATGACATCTCCTGGTAGGATTCTCTCAATCTCTTGACCAAGTTCATTGTATTGCATCGCTGCTGTCCACTGTTCTTGCTCTGAACGAGAAGCTGTGATTTGCGATACATTTCCCATCACATTACGAGCGACATCGATTTTTGCACCTAAGCTACTCGTAATCTGTGAACGATTGCCTAATTCATCATAGCTACTCGCAATCCAATGGTCATTCTGCCATTCCTTGATCACTTGTCCAGATGGATCTCGCTCCAGCTTTACGGTTACATGCTCATTGGCAGTCTCTATTAACGAACCATTTTTGTCATAGCCAAACGTCTCCCAGGTATCGTCAAAATAATCTGAGCGAATGACATTCCCTAGATTGTCATGCTGATACGCTGTCCAACGATTATCTGGACGAACAATCCTCTGCACTAATCCTGCCTGACTTCGCTCATACGTTTTGGTTAGCTCATCAAAGCTGATTTCCTTGATGATATTGCCTTTCGTATCACGTTCAAACTGATACGTTTCGCCTTTTTCATTGATGACAGCGGTTAACTGCTCCTCTGTATCATAGTTGAATTTGACGTTCTTGCCACCTTGTTCTCGAGCCTTCAAACTGCCAAGAATAGTGTAATCAAAGGCTACTTGCGTATGGTTATCTTTCGCAAAAACAATATCGTCATAGGCATTGTACTTTAATTGTACGTCGTTACCGTCTGAAAGATTGGCCCGAACAAGGCGATTCAAGTTATCATAACGGAATTTCTCTGTGGCCCCTAACGGATTGGTCGTTGTTGTGCAATTACCACGATAGTCATACGCCCATGTCGAACTTGTCCCGTCTGGCAATGTCACTTGACATAAGTTTAGATCAGTATCATAAGCTAAGCTTACCACATGACCTTGCGCATTCGTTACCGTTTCAATTAAATGATGCTCATTATAGGAGAATTCCGTTTTCGTGCCATCATCTAAAATATTTGCCTGTAATGTCCCATCTTCATTATAAATCCACTGATTACTTCCACCCTCTGCGCTAACAGCTTGAATCAGCCTATCCTTGTCATCATACTGTGAGGATAAGGTACTGCCATCTGCACGCGTAATCGTCACTGGATTTGCCCACTCATCATAGCTAAATGTCGTCACATGACCATCTTCATCTACTGCTTGGAGTAATTCAAAGTCCTCATTATATTCATAACTGACTTCACTACCATCTGGATGAACGATTTTCGTACAGAGGTTATCTTCGTTAAAATAGTAAGTACTCTTATGGCCTAAGCTATTCGTAATTTCGTTATAGCCTTCATGATACGAAAGCTCACCTGCAAGGACATTGCCATCTCCCCATGTTTTGATTACTCGTGCACCTGTAGTGGACCCATCATAGCGCCAGAAGAAGGTATTTTTATTTCGATCCGTTTTTTGCATCATTAAGTGATTGTTATATTTTATATGCGTACTTTGCCCTAATGCATCTTGGATTTCAACTAAATCTTGTCCATCATTGTAAATATATCGGACCAAAACTTCACGACTCATCTGATTACGTAAGGCGACTTCTGTCATTCTGCCTGCCTCATTGGTCGTAACCTCGAGCACTCTACCAACACTGTCGGTTACTTGGGATAAGAAGCCTTTAAGGTTATACGCAAATTGAATATGATGGTCTTGCTCATTTCTTACTTCTTTTAATCGGTATTTCGTCTCTGTTGTTTGTTCAAATACATAAATCAATCGTGTATCATGCTCAAACAAATGATACTCCTCACCTGTATTTGTCAGGGTCATTCTATCTTTTTTATTAAAATATGACAAATTTATTGGTAAAATCGGAAAGCCAACTGCGCGACCATCTGTCACCACAATCCCAATCAGGTCTTCTTCTTCAAATATCTCTAAGGCTAGATCGTATGTAAAGTGCATACCATGACCTGACAAGCCCACCCGACTACTATCACTGTACCAAGCACGTTCCCATGATAGGGGGATCGGTCCAGGTAGTTCGAAGTCGACACCTTCATATATCATACGCCCTGTGATTAAATCAACGGGTTCAAAACCTTTTTTACAGAATTTATCACTTAACCCTTTTGTACAATTAAATTTCTTTAATACCCCATGATTAAATTTCGTTAGCTCCGTTTTCGCCATAGCTTTCATTCCGTCTACTGCCTTCGAAACAGCTAGCACTTCATCCATCGAGGAGATGACTTTATCTGCTGCAGTCTTCACGCTCTTAGATCCTTTGTTGGCTAGCCCCGTTACTGTATCTAGCGTTTTAGAAACTTTCGTATAAGCTGCTTTCATCCCTTTTACTGCTTTTGATGCATCCACTACCTTATCCGCAGCTTTTGCGGTTGTAATGGCTGCATCTCCGACTTTTGCCGCTTTACTGGCCTTATAGGCTGTTTTTGCTGCATCACCAACTACTGGGACTGCACCTACTATGTTCATAGCTGCCCCCATGTAATCTCCTCTTGCCAAGCTAATTCCTGCATTCGCAATATCTGCAAATGTACCGATGACAGGAATAAACCCAGCGACATCCAGTGCTAAACTTACGCCATCTACTAAACTACTAAACCAGCCTTTCTTCTCTTTCTTCTCTTCTGCCTTTTGCGGGAAAATTAAGTCGACTTTCGACGTAGCTTCGATTGCTTCTTCATTTAACTTCGGTGGTTGACTTTGCTTCTCCGTACCTTCTTGCTCAATGAGCGTACTAATTAACTGTGTGTCAGCTGCAAGAATCACATGACTTTGCTCCTGCGCTGATACAGCAATCCATTCTTCCGCCTCCACAGATAGCTCTTTCATTCCACTAATTTCGAGTGTTTCATCTGCCGCTAGCATGATGGTACTGTTGCTAAGAAATGTTATGCCTTCTCCATCATCCATTTTTAAATCCAATACCCCATCTACTGCACTAAAGGTAATATCTCCAACACCTAATGTCATGTCTTTCCCAGCATTGGTTGCCAATGACTTAACGGTAGAATCCGCCATTTTCTTCGTTGCCTTTTGCCCACCCTCTGGTGTGACTGGATCAACACGCACCGAGCTGATGACGATGGCCTCTTCTTCAACTGCACTCGGAAAATGCAATTGAGCACGTGCACCTATTTGGGGCATTAAATACATAACGCCATTGGCATCTGCTGAATAAGCAAACCAATGTGCTTTTTCTTTACCCTGGTTTTTATCTATATCTAAATGAATTTTGACTGTGTTCTGCGTGACATCAATGATCTTTCCTGTAAATGCTGCACCAATGAGATCTAAATTGCGTACCAATCGCTGACGAATACTTTTCTCTGGTTGGGCAGTATATTGAAACTTCAACACACCCCCATCAAGATGGGTTTCCCTAGCCGTTACGACATAGGATCTTCCCTTGAATTGCACCAACGTGCCCAATTCATGAGCTTCCGTACTTTCAAACTCACAAAAAGTATAATCGGCTTCGCTCACATCCGTACCATCGTTTTCAGTAATCAACCGGTACGCATCGACATCCATACGTAATACAGAAGGTAGATGGTCGATGGTTACGCTTTTCCTACTTTGAGGTGTACCAAGCCAGAATCGAGCACCCTTTCCTTTTAAATCAGGAAAAACAACCGCGTGCAAACGGGAGGCCATTCTTTTAATAAATGCCCAATCTGTTTCTAAGTATTGAATCGAAATACTATCCATGGCTTGACCGTTAGAAGCCTGGTCGATGTAATCCCCATTAGGATAGGCTCTCACGATGTTATTGATTAACTGCACATACGTCATATTGATATCTTGAAAAGAACGTGAGCGCTTTTCAATATCCATATTTGCCGTAAACGATACAGCCTCAACTGAGACATAATGCACGCCTTGTGATGCCTGTAACTCCGCATTTTCAATTCTTCCTGAGAATAATATGTCTTTCGCTCGCCCAAATCTCACTACAACTTCATCTGTATGACTGACCCGCTGAATATATTTTTGCGCTTGCTCTTCAGCAATCATTCCTGTAAAGTACAATTTCGCATGGTCATTGCCCTTATGTTTGATTGTTAGTTTATCTAAATGGATAAGTGGATAAGGCCATTCGAGCACAAGATCTTCATACGTACTAATCATATGTACTTTATTTTCTTCTAGCGATTTCATTACTTGCCTCCTTTCTATGAACCACTTCTTTTTAAAAACCTTGTATCGGTATTTCTAATTCCTCTTGCCCGTCATGAACAATATCGATTTTGCCTCCACCTGCTGAGCATTGAGTATGACAGCGGTTTAATAACGCTTGCTTGCCTTCGACATTGACATTTTCCATCCCTTCCAACCAATCAATGGAACATACTGGCGTACACGGTTTTTTCAACTGTAAGCACACGCCAAAGGTTGGGATATTTTCAGGGTTTCGATCCCCTACATTCATCACGGCCTTCCCTTTGATATATACGCCATGATCTTGCGGTAAGTTTAAATAATTAAGATGGCTACCATGCTCACAGGAAATAATTGCCCCATGTACCACATAACTAAATTGCTCCTGTTCCGTACTTTCTGTCTCCAAATTTTCCACAACTTGAGCCATTAGACATACTTCCTTTCGTATTCGTTTGTGGTTAAATATCGCTTCAACACTGTCCAAAACTACCTGCAACAGTGTTTTGGAATGATTTATTAGAATTATTTATCGTCTTTCTAGTCTTACTCGCTGCAACTGGATCCCGAGAAAGGGTCTTCGCAACATACTTTCTGCCACATCTAAATTGACTATGGTGAAAGATTCCTTTTTGCTATCGACTTGAAAAATACAATCCAGTTCCACTTTCTTAGGGTCGATCACGAGCTCCTTCATTTGTCCGTCTGGATAATAAGTCGTCTCATGGGAAATACAGTTCTTCTTCACAATGTCCATAAGCCAATATACGCGCTGTGTCCCTTTCTTCACATCCGTAAACACTATGGCAGTAAAATCTAAGTTATCCTCGTATTTCGCTAACAACGCTTTCAAATCATCCGACACAATTCTTCGAGGCTTGTCCAAATAATCCAGATATAGCGCATTCTCTTTCTCTACCACTTCCCCGAATACAGATGAACAGACAAAGTTATCATCGAGGTCTGTCTTCAAAGGAATGATTGGATTTGTAATACTTTGATCTTGTCGAACAATAAAATACTCCATCTTTTCCTCCTGTAACCATCATTGCTGTATCTCATAACTTTTGCACATAAGATCAAAGTTAATGAATCCAATGAATGTCTTCTATCTGGTCTGGGCTAAATAGACATTTCTCTTGATCGCGTTTAAAAAAGGTGGCCCCTTTTAAATTGGCACCTGTAAAATTGGCACCTGCGATCTGCGCAAACTCAAACCTTGCATTTTCCAAATTCGCATTACTGAAATCAGTACCTAGGTAACACGCAACTTCATCATCGGAAAGCATCAGCGTTTTTCCCTGTGCATGGGTAAAATCAGCGCCTGCTAAATTGGCATTTCGAAAATCAGCATCTTGAATGACTGCATAAGAAAAATCAACATGCACTAACCTACAATCTACAAAACTAGTACCCATGCAAACACTTCGTTTCAATGAAGCACCTTCTAAATCACTGCCATTGAAATTGGCATAGGAAAAGTCTATTTGATTGAAATGTTTCTGCTGTAATTGAAGGTTTGAGAAATTTTCAAACGTATACGATTTGTCCGTCTCTTCTTTCTCTAACCATGCGAGAAGATTTTTTTCCACCCGTTCCCGTTCATCAATGACCGCAACATCTTCACTAAACCCTTTATATTCACCGACACGAAATCGTAAGCACACTGTTCGTTGAAAATCTATTTCGGGCACGCATTCTTGTTGATAGCGAAAAAGGTAGCGTACCAATTGAATGATATACTGATGAAACAGGGTCACTGTCTGTTGAATGATCCCTCGAATATCAGCTGCTTGGATGGAGAGATATGGCTTTCTTTCTTTTTCAAGCGTTTTTTGTAAATCTATAATCGCCTCACTAAGCCATTCTGCTTCATACTGTGCCGTGCATTCTACCCAATCGTAGTACCATGTTTCTCCATATGCTTCTAGCAAATATGTACACTTGTTTTCTAGTAATGATGTTCGCAATAATGAAAAGTGTATAAAGCCAACTGGCGCTATCTTTTCCTGTTCTTGCTGATCTCTAATATTCGCAAACAGCTGTTCAAGTGCGTCAATGATTGGTTGTAGCAATTTTTCCTTCTCTTGGCGAAACTGTCGATCAACCTTCTCCTGCAACCGGCTGACATGAACTGACACGCATTCATCCATAAAATGCTGTAATGCTTCTTCTCGTTTCATGCATCCACATCCTCACTAATTTGCTCGTACTTCTGTTCCTTTAATCTCCATTTTGTCTTCCATCTTGATTGAATTGTCTTTACAAGTCATCTCAATTTTCTCAGTCGCATTAATCATTATTTGTTTTGCATTGATGACGACTTTCTCTGCTGCTTGTAAGTTAATATTTTTATCACTTATTATTGAAATTCCATTATCATCCATCAGTGAAATCATTAACCCTCCACCAGATATGACAATCCGATCAGGTGCAAGTAGAATTTGTTTACCATGCTTGGTTCTGAGTGTTTTTACATCTGGATCGGCCATCCGCGCTGGATCTTGGCGACCATCCTCCGATGGTGCAGCACTTGATTGACCGCCGGCACCTTGACTGGCTGGATTACTTTTTGCTAACATCGCACCAGATTGTGGAGGCGCTTTTGATACAGAACTAATCGCAATCCCTGCATCCTCACGATTGCTTGGGAAGTAGATTCTAACATTATCAGATAACTCTGGCATAAAATACCATCCCGTATTATCTTCTGATGCATAGATCGTTGAATATGGAAACCAATAGGCCGTATCCTTTTCTTGACCCTCATCGAAATCGACATGAATGCGAATTTTGTCACCTGCAACATCAATTACTTTTCCTTGAATGGAAGCACCAATAATGGCTTGATTATAAGTAGTGTGGACACTGAAACCGTTCTGAGGTGTTAATGTATAGATATGCTTGAATAAACCATCTTTTAGCGTCGAGAAGATTTTATAGACATACAATTTTTTTGATTGGAAAGTAACTTCATTGCCTATTTTGAATAGTTGAATCGATTCTACTTCATAGTACATGTAGTCACTATCGGTAATACTGTCGAGGTGATTTTTACTGGAGACAAGGAAGTTGCCAATCGCTTTTTTGACTCGATAATTAATGGCATCCATTTTCTGCTTGTTCCCAGCTTGAAATGGTACACCGAAGTAAAACTTTGCAGCCGAGTGAACAGTGTCTGGCACCAAGCCTGTATGAAATCGTGATGCCATTCGTTTAAGAAACTCCCAATCTGTCTCTAAATATTGCATCGTGAAGCTACCAAGACTAGCGCCATTTGTGACATAATCCATGAAATCTGCACCTTTTTGATCGGCAATACATACATCTATTAATTCACTATAGGGCATACTCGCATTTTGATAGGTTTGGTTTTTCTTCTTAACATCTAACACATACGTATGCGAAACGGCTTTAACCTCCAAATAATATGTGCCCATAACTAATTTCACTTGCACATCTAACGCTAGCCCATTAAAAATAGGAATAGTTTGTCCATCACTGCCGATTTGCGATACTTCAATAGCCGTTTCTGCATCTGTCATATAAACATAAGAATCTTCGAGCTCATCTGGAATCACACCCGTTAAATGCAATGTAGCATGCTCATTCATTTGTTGAGTAATTTCGATTTGATTGACGCGAATATTATAGGGCATCACAATCATATCTTTATACGTTAAGGCTGTTTCCTTTTTCATCCGATCCATCAAACAACACCTTCTCCATCTAATAATTTGTTTTCAACCGAGATAGATTCCATCATGCCGTAAGCAATGGGTTTCCAAATATTCATCTCTTTCTGCAAACAATTAATCGAGCTCATCGTCACATTCTCGCCTACCCTAAACAAAAACATTAAATTATAAATCTTGTTATCTAGTGCGGGCATGATGAAATCAAAGTAACCAATTTGTACACCGTTAACTTCATTCATGTCGATATCCAACATTTTTGCAGTTGGTTGCGTTTTTTGAAGGATATTCATCATGGTCTGTGTGAAATCTTCCAATTCTTCTGCTTTTATCTGTTGTTCCATGATTTTCATCGTGACGTTGATTGACGTACTTTCACTTGTATAGATATAATCAGGTCTACGACTTGATGGATATTTAATATCCATTAATTCAGGTTCCATCACGTCAAATGTTGCAGGAATGCACATCCGGATTTGATCCTCATAAAAACTAATATCTGTAAACTCAATCGTTTCATCTTCGATCATTAGCTGACCATCTTTAATCGCTTTACCAATATCAGTATGTAATAATTGTTTTTCGATGTTCTCCATTCGTTTCTTTTGCCTTGCATGTTTCGTCATTTCGATAACTTCTTCATCCATGAAATCCATTTGTTCACGCTCCTTTATTTCGATTCATTTCTATCTATTCGCTCTATCTCACAACCTAGTATTTTCTTGCTTCCCTAGCTTTGTCATCGCTCACTCGTCAGCAATTAATTGATGCTTTTTGTCATTATTTTATTTTTGTAATAATATCCCAAATCTGATTACATATATGGTAATCACATCATTAATTGGTTATTTTTATCTGTAAATATGCTAATAAACCATAGATAAAAAGTCAACATCAATCTTTAATATTAATCAGAATAGACAAAAAGTATCCCTGAAGGTCGGAGAAATAAGAATTTTAGTAGTTAGATATACAGTGCGGTAGAAGGATAAAGTGAAACTTTTTCAGTGGGGGGTATATTAATTTTACGGTCAAGTTAATGCAGGATAAGGTGAAACTTTGATCAGTTCCTTGCTTCGTTGAATTTTGGGTAGGAGTCTTACTGCCCATTAATATGGAATAATGTAGAACTTTAGTCAATTAGGGTTTTCTTCATTCCCACTGATTATTAGTCTTCACCAATCGGTCAGTTAATGCGGGATAAAATCAGAGGACGGTAAATAACTAAGCCAATTACAAAAGAAAATGGCACGGAAGATATTTCCGTACCATCAAAAAACCAAAGCAACCGCTTCTTTAAGCTAATATTAAATTCAATAACCATTACAGCTCAAATTATAAGGCCTTCAATACTTTCAGCCTTTTAAACTTAGCTTTGCTACACACTCCACATGTGCAGAGTGTATTTGACAACATATGTGGTGTTGGTGGGTTTAATAATTATACAGGCTCGGTTCCCGCTCAAATGGCATCGAGCCTGTATTTTTTGGACTTCATTCGCACGAAGGAGTAATTTCATGAATATAAAGGCACCATACCTTATACATTAGAATCTTAGTAGTATGTTTTTGTATTAGGAACATGATGGTCTGAGACAACACTCCGCAAAATAATTCTGTTCTTCAGAGTCCATCGAATCCTTCTATTCTGTAATTAAACTGTAGGCAGAAATTTTCTTGATTTTTAAGGATACGAACATTGAGACAATGTAGGCTAAAATAAGAATGCCTACACATAGCATTAGAATAATCGGTAAATGAACGATAAAATCTAAACGTTTCACCCCTGCACTTGAAAGTAATACAGAAAGCATAGGGTTTGTATAAAAATATCCTAGTACACCACCAATGGCCACTCCAGTAATAATCATGGGTATAAAGCTGATGGAAATTTGATGCATCAATTGAATTGTTGAGTAGCCTATTGCTTTCATTACGCCAAACTCTTTCTTACGCTTAATAATCATCGTTTTGATGACCAGATACAGAATCATTACAACAACTAGAACGGTAATTGTCAGAACCATTGTCATAACTGCAAACACTGCAGCTGTATACATACCTGTTTGGCTCTCTATATTTTCAGCTATGTCTAACGTTTCTACTATATAATCTCCGTACTGTTCGTGGACGTTTTCGATAAAGTTTTGGTTTGATATACCATCTAGATATACATAAAGGGTCGTGCCTTTATAATCTGATTGTAATTGCTGAATTCCATCCATCGTTAATGCGGCTATTTGTCCTAAATTACCGATGGATTGGCTGAGGCCAGTTACTAGAAAACGAACTGTTTCAGTCCCATATTCTACTTCAACCGTATCGCCAATGCCTTTATTAATTTGATTTGATACAACCCAGGAGATGGATATTTCATTATCATATTTTGGCTGACGACCTTCGTAGACAACATTATTTTCGAACTGATTATAATTCTCCGTAACATTCGTAAATACAGTTTTATTATCAATTTTTGTTGAAATAAAATCGAAAATATTTACCTTACTTACTTGGTCCATTTGTTTAATGTGACTCAAAAGTTCTGTTGTATCTGCACCTGGTTTAACAGATATCATCACATTTGCTGGTTCTATGCCAAATAAGTTAACGAATGCGGTTTTGTCTGAAGCAATGTTGTAATAAAGTACCACTGAAAAAACAGATGCGAATGTTAATGCGATAATAATTAAAAGTATCATGATGTTTTGTTTTACATTTGACAGCATCGATTTAATAGCAAGTAAAAAATGAAGTCCACCTCCCGTATTCTCCAATGGAAAATAATTTTTTCTAAAACTGTGCGTTTGAATACCTCCACGCAGTGCCGTAATTGGGAGTATTTTCCGAACGCGGAAGGCGGAAATTAATGTAACAAATACAACACTAAAAGCAACAATGAAAATATTGGCTAAATTAATAATCATATCGAATTTCTGATACCATATTAATCCAGATAAAGATGAAATAATACTACCTATGAAAGGCATAAGACAATATGACAAGGCAACCCCTACCACACCTGCACTAAAAGCAATTAAAACAAACTGTAAAATAATTGACGATAGAATTTGCCTACTTGTATAGCCAATTGCTTTAAGTACTCCTATATTCGTCATCCCGTCTTCAATGCTATTTGATACACGATACTTAATGACAATTAGTGAAACAAGCACGATAATGGCTGCAAAAGCTACTAATATCATAGCTATGATGTTAATGGTCAACGTGCTCACATTTTTCACCATTTCAATATCTAACGTCCAAACATCACCTACTGTTGACTGTGGGAACTCCTTAATAAAATCATTTAGTAACTTTGTAGATTGTGTTTCGTCTTCCATCACTGCAGATATGATCAATCCTTCTGTTAGTTTGCCTAGTTCATCTGCTAACGTTTGATAAGAAATTTCTGGTAGCATGAATTTCATGATTCCAATGTTGGTCGTACCCATCATTGTTGTTTCAAAGAATCCAGCAATTCGAAAATCAAAGTCCTTGTTTTGATATGTGATGGTAAAATCTTCACCTAACTCATAACCACCATTTGTTTTAAAAATATAAGGAAGAAAAATATCATTAGCACTTGAAGTGTTTAGTTTTTCAACCAACTTCAACGCACCGATATTACGATGATCATCTGCATTAAAAATAGCGGTACTATTAGCAAATTCACTATCACCAAAATTATATTTGGCAATGTCCATTTTGATAATCTCTTCTGTTTCTGACTCTGTCACCCCAGGATATTTCGTTATAAATTCTCCATAACTTGAATTATAACTTGCATAATCCATCATAATTATTGCGTGAGGATCTTTTAATTGTTCAGCTTTACTATCAAAAAATGTATTGATTTGAGTAATGACCATTAAACCTATATTCAGAAGTAGCGCAGCAACTAAAATAAATGTAAATAAAGAAGCTGTTGCAGATTTACTTCTTCTAATATTAGCTAGGGCTAGATTCATGATTTTCACATTACCACCGCATTTCTGCAAGGAAAGCCCCGAGCTTTTCATGACGGTCAAAGTTTTCTTTCTCACTGTACGCGCCTAATTGCAGGTCACCGCAAATTACCCCATCTCGCAAATATAAAATTCGATTTCCGCGTAATGCTGTTTTCATATCATGAGTGACCATGACGATACTTTGCCCGTTTCGATTTTCACTTGTTAAAATATCTAACACACTCTCACTAGATGCAGAGTTTAATGCTCCGGTTGGTTCATCTGCAAAAAGTATTCTCGGACTGTTAATCAATGCACGAACAATCCCAACTCGTTGTGCCTCACCACCAGATAGTTGTGTTGGAAATTTAGACCATGCGCTTTCATTGATCCCTACTTGTGTTAATAATTCTTTCGCTTTTTGTACGAGTTCACGCTTATTTTTATTTACCAAAAGACCACTTGCCAGTACATTATCGAGTACACTCATATTGTCTAGTAAATATATTTGTTGAAAGACAAAACCACAATTGTTTCTTCTAAATATCGCTAGTTGGTCATTGTTTAATTTAGCTAAATTTTTACCAGCAAAATCGATTTCACCTAACGTTGGTTTATCCATGCCACTCATTGCGTAAAGTAAAGTGGATTTCCCAGATCCTGAACTACCCATTATAATTGTAAAATTCCTTTCAATTAAACTGATATCTAGATTTTTTAAAACATGTTGCTGAATTCCACCGCTAGAAAAAGTCTTACACAACTTTTCCGTTTTAATAATGATCTTTGTCATAATTAAATTTGCCACGCTCCCCTTTATTAATTTTTTTCAACCTAAAGAAAAAAGACCGTAATGAAGATTACAGTCTTAGCATACAAAATGAATTCTTATTAAGTCTTTGTGCATTTATTAACTAATTCTTAATTATCATGCAAGTTTGATTTTCAAGACTACTGTAAAACCATCTTCTCGGATAAAACAGCTAATTTGGCCATGCATATTTTCCATGAAGTACTTGGATATATATAGACCAAGGCCTGAGCCATTCTTGCCATCGACATTTTTCCCTCGATAATATTTATTGAACAGTAGAGGTAATTCTTCTTCACTAATGCCGGATCCGAAGTCTATAATGTGGAGTTCAAGATAATCTTGATTAATTTGAGACTTAATTGTGACCTTTGTTCCTGCATATTTATAAGAATTACTAATAATATTGTCTATTACCTGCTGCATACGTACGGGATCAGTTAAAATAATACATTGTGGAATTGAATCATAGACGATTTGATGGTCATAATTGACATTTTCAATCATATCAACAAGTACTTCGCTCGATTTTTCGGTTACCGTTAACTTTAACTGTTGCAGTTCTTCTAAAGTTGCGTGAAACATATCTGTAACAAGTAAATCAATTTGCTCTGCTTTCGAATAAATTGTATTTACTTGCTTAATGACCTTTTCATCCTTTGCTTGCACAAGCACCAATTCACTAACCGCTTTGATAGAAGCGACAGGCGTTTTAATATCATGACTTAATGTGGCCACAAGCTCTTTCTTACTACGGTTGGATTCATACTCTCTTTGACGTGCAGCATCAAGTTCTTCACGTAATAAATCAAAACTTTCCGTGAACGCACCAAAGTAATTGTTCTTGTCCATATTTAAAGGTATATCTAGATTGCCTCTAGCCACATTTGCTGCAAAAATCCGAAGCTGCTGAAACGGTTTCAATAACGTTCTATAAATATAGGTGATATATAGAATACTAATAATCATTAATAGACCAAAAATCAAACTTATGGATGTGACCAGTTCATTTTTCATTTGTTCCACTATTTCTTGTTCGTTATTGGAAATAATTACTTTCCCTACAATTTCGTTATTTTGTTTCAGATCTATGAATGTATCTCTATTTTTTATGGCATCGTATATATTGTTAAAGTGATTGCCTGGTGTTTGGTAAATCACGTTTCCCAATTGATCTATAATAGAAAATTGTTGTTTTATATCGCTACTGTGAAAAATTTCTTCACTAACTTGTCCCCAATTTTTTTCGACAATTTTAACCACATCATTTATGGCTACAAGATCCACTTCTGAAATATTTTTATTGTTAATAATGGTTATTGAGAAAGTAATTCCTACAGCAAAAACAACCAAAATCACAACAATTATCAGGTTTATTCTCATTGGTTGGTATCCTCTAACACATATCCTGTTCCCCATATCGTTTTTATAAATTGCGGGTCCTTTGGATTCTCTTCAATTTTCTCGCGTAAATGCCGAATATGTACATTTAGGGTCCCATCCCCTACAAAGGAATCTCCCCATACATTTTGAAATAATTCATCTTTTGTGATGATACGATTTTTATTTTTTGCCAAATACGAGAGAAGTTTATATTCCATCGTTTTTAGTTGAATATCCTTACCTTTTACTCGAACACGATGAAGTTTCATATCAATTTGGATCTGTCCAAACTCTAAAAATTCTTGCTGGTTGCTAGAACTACTGCCATACCTTTTGAGTACTGCTTTTACTTTTGCTAGTAACACACTTAATGTATATGGCTTTTGTATGTAATCGTCACCTCCTATGTTAAGCGCAATTAGCACGTCGTCATCACTAGAACGAGCACTTATAAATAGAATCGGAACCTGCGTTGTTTTACGCAATTTTTTACATAAATCAAACCCCGATTCATTACCAAGGTTGATGTCTAGAAGAATCAATAATGGTTCATGTTCTTCCAAAAAACGCTTACACTCCTCTGCACTCACCACAAATGCCGTTTTAACTTCGAACATATTAAAATACTCACAAGTTGTTTCAGCTAAAGCAATCTCATCATCAACAATTAAACAATCAAATTTCATCGTATATCTCCTAGAAAAATACTTTCCTACTTGTTTACAGGATAATTAAAGTATACATTAAATTCGAAAACGAAGTGTAAATTACTGGATTTATATAAAGAAGCAGATTTACAAAATTTTGTCCATTGAATATTGCACATCCACCTAAATTTGATATTCTTACCCATACCAGAAACTGCATTCACCAGAAAAAAAACAAAATATCCATAACTCTAAAACACACCAAAAATTTCACTTATATTTCAATTCACAACTTAAAAACAACCCTTGAAATTGCCTTCAATAAGTCATTTTCAAGGGTTTGATTATTATATAAGCTCTAACTTTTTTTGCGGTTACATTATTCTACCGTCCATCGTCAATCAACATTGTTTGGTACAAAGTCATCAAGCAATGCACGCACTTCATCTGTTGATTTTGTGTTCATCAATTGATTTCTTAATTCACCAGCTCCACGGTATCCTTTAACATAAATTTTGAAAAAGCGATGAAGCCCTGTGATTGAACGTGGTAGTGCTTCCGCATATTGATCTTGAAGATCAAGCTGCAGTCTTAAAAGATCAAGATACTCTTTACTGCTATGCTCTTTTGGCTCTTTTTCAAAAGCAAAAGGATTTTTAAAAATTCCTCGCCCGATCATAACGCCATCAATACCATATTGTTCAGCAAGCTGCAGCCCAGTTTGACGGTCAGGAATGTCTCCATTGATTGTTAGTAGCGTATTTGGTGCTATTTCATCACGTAATTTTTTAATGTCCGGGATTAGCTCCCAATGCGCATCTACCTGACTCATTTCCTTTCTTGTACGTAAATGAATAGTAAGGTTCGCAATATCCTGTTTTAAAATATGTGTTAGCCACTCTTTCCACTCGTCGACGTCCTTATAGCCAAGTCGAGTTTTTACACTGACAGGTAGCCCTCCCGCTTTAGCTGCTTGAATAAGCTCTGCCGCAACGTCTGGACGCAGAATAAGGCCACTACCCTTCCCTCTTGATGCCACATTCGGTACAGGGCAGCCCATATTAATATCGATGCCTTTAAATCCCATATCCGCCATACCAATACTCATTTGACGGAAAAATTCGGGATTATCCCCCCAAATATGTGCCACCATTGGCTGTTCATCTTCTGTAAAAATCAAACGGCCACGCACACTTTTCATGCCCTCTGGATGACAATAGCTATCCGAGTTTGTAAACTCTGTGAAAAATACATCCGGTCGACCGGCTTCACTTACTACGTGACGAAAAACTACATCTGTCACATCTTCCATTGGTGCAAGTACAAAAAATGGTCGTGGTAAATCACGCCAAAAATTATCTATCATTTCAAACTCAAATCCTCTCACTATGGATACAACTTCAAACTTTCGGTCAAAAGACATAAAGCCAAATGTTCCACTTCTTTTACACTTATATCATGCTTAATAACTTATTATCAAACACAAATACATTTGGACATTTATGAAAAAACTATTGTGAAAATCGGTACTGTTTATTTTAACGAAAATCGGTCCTGAATGGTATTTTTATAAACAAAAAAGCAGATGGTATAGATTTTTTCTATATCAACTGCTTTTCTATTAGTCCAACTCCAACCATGCGACAGCTTCACAATGTGCGGAGTGTATGTGGCAACACATGGGTGTTGGTGAAAGAACGAATTCCTTTAATAAGAATTCGTTCTTGATAAATGATTATATTAACTCCACACGTTTATTAGCAAACAGAGCCAGGCACTGTTCAGCATTAGTGATAGATAGGAAAATATGTCAGTCCGCTGTCATTCTTAATGACCTTTGGGCTAACGTCTAAATACGCATTAATGCGCCATTAGGCTTTGCTAAATCTTGAACTGTTATCTGGTTCATTTTACAAAAATGTTTAAAAAATTGTTGTGCCAGCTCTCGTTCCTCTGGGTTACTTCTCAACGAAACTATATCAAGTAAAATTTGAGCCATCCATAAATTATTAAAATAACGGTATTTACCTGTATTCCATGTCATTTTGTCGGGGGATTTTTCATTTACATAATATTGCCATAAAAGTAGCTGATCCGATTCCTGTTCTGTAAGTTGGAGTCTGTATTTTGAATGAGCAGGGATAATTCCATCTTCACAAAGCTTACCGATAAAATCTTCATTCACCATATAGACACCTAAGATACGTCTGTCTTTTTCAGGCATGCCGGAATCTATTGCTGTTAACAGGACAGCGCTATTTTGGTGCAAGCGGGTTGGTTTGTTTGGCCTCCCCTTGTTATTACCACTTTTTATTGTGCCTGAAAAAACCTTCCACTCTGAAAAAGAACTATTCTGTTCTTCTGTATCACACCTAAAAACCATTTGTGATTCTGGATGAAGTTTATGATGTTTCATAAGTTTTTCGTGTTCTAAGCGAAGTTCCTGGTTTTTTCGTTGTAGTTTTTTTTCCTCTTCCTTCTTCCATTCTTCCTCCTTTCGTTTTATTTCTTTTTTTTGTATTATTTTTTCAAGTGAATTAGCATCACTTTTATCATGTAGTGTTAGGTGCTTTCCAAATACATCAGGGAAAACAAACATTTTATTTTCCGATGCGAAATGTATTTCAATACTAGAATCATTATGTTTAACTATACTACCCATGCCAAAACGCTTGTGTGTAACTTTCTTATTGATTAGATTCATTATTCTAGTCCTCCTTATGGAATAAAAACTTGGTTACTATTAGATAGTAAATTAATAATTTTATTCAACTAACTTCCTTTAAAGCTCACATAACTGTTTTAATTTTTTTCTTCGGCTTAAATAAAAAAACGTACCCAAATTCTATCTGCAAAAAAGGACAGCGGAATTCGAAATACGATTTCAAAAAAACAATTGTAAGACTATTATAACATTTTTTAAATAAATTCACAAATTTATTATTGACAACTTATTTTATCATGAGGTAAAATGAAGATTTATTCTCTGGCACCCCTTGAAATAGCTATGAAATAAAGGCCTCCAAAAAGTCACGAAACTTCTGGAAAGCCCCTATAAATAACCACTTGATTACCGGTGATAAGCATAGGAGGGCTTCATGATATAAAATCAATACAAGCAATTCCTTTTCTAGAAAAGAAACGGATGGATTAATCCGTGTACTAATCATATATGCTGAACATGAGACATTTTCCAATTAAGTTCCATATAAAAGACCCCAATTTCGCAAAGGTTATTTGCAAGAAAATCAGGGGCGGGATTGAAATTGTCTATTTTTTCAAGTTATAGTATAGCTTTTAAATTCTCGGAATCGTTTGCGAATTACGTGTGTACTAGGTACATTATGAAAACTCCAAACACGCAACTACTTCACAATGTGTTGAGTACTGAGGATGGTGTATATGAAATAAAGCTGTAATAGACTCACCTTATATAAAATAAATCTATGCTAGTTTTATCTATTAAAGTTTACTCATTTGATAATGCAAATTTTATATGAGCTAAGTGATGCTCTTCGTGCCAAGCTAATTTTGCAACTTTTGTTGAAACTGTTATTTTACCGTTTGTTTGGTGAGTAAAAGCTCGATCTAATTGCTCTTCAGTTAAACTTTGTCCTAAAGATACGATACGCTCATTTATGCCTTCTAACATTTTAATAGAACTTTCTACAGGAAGCTCTGTATCCGGTTGAACAGCCCATTTTTCTTCTTCAAAAGCTGGAACTGTTGGATTGTCATCTGTTAAAGCCAGCTTCAAACGTTGATACATATTCAACTGAGAATCTGCAATGTGATGTACAAGTTGACAAACTGTCCATGCACCTTCACGATAAGTTTTGCTTAATTCCTCATCACTTAAAGAATCAACAGTTTCTCTTAGTCGAATTGTGTATGTTTCGATTTGCTTTAACCATTCTTGAACATTTTCAAATGCTACTTTTTCAGGAACTTGTAATTTTCCAATTGGGTATCTTACATCCATTTTCAAACCCCTTTTCCCTATGCTTTATTTACCATTTTTAGGTATTAACACTTAATATAGCAATCGGCTCAGTTGTTGTAAACATTCAACATAAAAACTACAAATGTTGAATTAGTTTTTACTGGTTTTGTAATATTTCCTCCAAATTTATTCACAAATAAAAACAGGATTTTTGTTGGGGACCCTTCCTTTAAAGAAATTCAAACTTGTAATTCTTTATAAATTTCAACCAAAAAGAGCGAATCCCTTTATTTGGAATTCACTCCTGTTTATTTCTACACTAAAGCCAACCAAGCAACCGCTTCACAATGCGTCGAATGCGGGAACATATCAACGGGTTGAACTTCCTGTGTTTTATAGCCCCCATCTTCTAAAATACGGAGGTCACGTGCTAATGTAGCTGGGTTACAGGACACATAAACAACACGCTGCGGACGTTGTTCTAAAATCGTCTTAAGTAGGGCCTCATCACAACCTTTACGTGGTGGGTCAACAACTAGTACATCGGCTTCTTTACCTTCCTTATACCAGCGAGGGATAACTTCCTCTGCTGGCCCAGCCTCGAAATACGTATTGGTAAAGCCATTTAATGCTGCGTTGCGTTTTGCATCTTCAATAGCTTGCGGTACAATTTCAACACCCATAACGGCTTTTGCTTTTTGTGCAAGGAATAAGGAGATGGTGCCTATTCCACAGTAAGCATCAATTACTCGTTCATCACCCTGTAAGTCAGCGTAGTCTAATGCTTGTTTGTATAGAACTTCAGTTTGCTCAGGGTTTACTTGATAAAATGAACGCGCTGAAATTTCAAAGCGAACACCGCCAATTGTATCAATAATAACGTCCTTGCCCCATAGGTTTACGGTTTCATCACCGAAAATGACGTTCGTTTTGTCACTGTTAATGTTTTGCATAATCGATGTGACATTCGGAACAAGCTTCTTTATTGCCGCAACTGCAGTTTCTTTTTGCGGGAATTTTTTCTTTTTAGTAACGAGAACAACCATGACTTCATCAGTTGCTCGTGCTTTACGAATGACTACATGGCGCAGCATTCCTTCATGTGTTAGCTCATTGTATGGTCGAATATCGACTGCAGCTAATTCCTGTTTCAAGCCTGCAAGTATAGCATCCGCTTCGCCTGTCTGAATCAAGCAACGCTCCATATCCACTATGCTATGTGTTTTCGTTTTGTAGAAACCTGCTATGGCTTGTCCTGCTTCATTTATCGAAAAAGGAATTTGCGCCTTGTTGCGATAATGCCAAGGTTCTTCCATACCCTTTACAGGTAGGACTGGTACATCAATTTTGCCAATGCGCTGCATGACATTTCGCACCATGTTTTCTTTCCACTTTAACTGCCCCTCATAGGACAGGTGCTGTAATTGGCAGCCGCCACATTGGACGAAATAATCACAAGGTGCCTCTACACGCTCTGATGAAGGCTTTATGATATCTATGACTTTGGCAAAGCCGTAGTTTTTTAATGTTTTTAGCACATGCACCTCTGTTGTTTCGTGAGGGAGTGCACCTTGAATAAATAACGGATAGCCATCGACTTTAGCTACGCCATTACCGTCATGCGTTAAGTCTTCTATATAAACTGTGAGTCGATCATTCTTTTTTACGGGTGCTGACATTCGAACATCCTCCATTTCAATCTCCTTATTGTAGCATGCAGTGGCAGATGAAAAAAGAACAAGGCTTGAATTTCTCAGGTATTGCTGGAAAGTAAAAGTTGCGAGCGGAGTGTTGACTTGGCTGATAGGAGCGATGCGTGCTCGAGCTGAGCGGTTACCCGGCTTTCAGGGGCGGTGTGGAACTCGAACTGAATGATAACTCGGCTTTCAGGGGAGGTGCCAAACTCTAGCTGAATGGTAACTCGGCTTTCAGGGGCGGTGCCAAACTCTAGCTGAATGGTAACTCGGCTTTCAGGGGCGGTGTGGAACTCGAACTGAATGGTAACTCGGCTGAACCGAGTAGTGTGGAACTTGAGCTGAGTGGTGTGGAACAGAGCTGAGCGGTAATACGCCTTACCCGAGCGGTACCAACCTCTACCTGAGCGGTAATATGCCTTACCTGAGCGTTCCCCAGCTCGACCTGAGCGATAATACGACTTACCTGAGCGTTCCTAACCTTCACCCGAGCTGTGGACTTCATTCACATAACTAGAGCTAAAAAAGAGCCGCTATTCGCGACTCTTTCCTTCGTTTTTGGTTGCATGGTGATCTTTTGGTGCCCACCAAAATGCAATGATAATCCCAATAATGACGACTATAAATGGTGCATAAAAAATGATAAAACTAGTCATTACTAAACCTCCTATGCGTGATTGTCTTCTTTTCCTGTTACATAATTTTTGTTGAACAAGAATAGTTTCAACAATAAATACAAGGATGGAATGAGCAGACATAATCCTAAAACAAACGCGATGATTAATGCGATCGCCATCTGAGTACTTGTAAAGCCATCGTATATCGTTAGATACGGATACAGTAAATATGGATATTGTGCAATACCATAAGCGAAGAATGCTACTGCAAATTGTGCGATTAAAAGACCTACTGCAAGTCCGTAGTTTTTACGCATCCATAATAGCAACACCGTGATGATAAATAGTACCGCTGAAATAGCAAACATCCACCATAAGTTCACCATATGACTATAACTTTCTGGGTTGATGGATTTCATTTCATACATAATCCCCAGTGCACTAATTATCAAAGGTAGTGCCCAAATAAGGGCGTATTTGCGCATTAAATTTGTTGCTTCTTTATCATTTGCTTTATGTGCGTACCACGTCAAAAACACGGCTGATATATACAATACTGCAGCAATGCTCAAGACAACAATACTCCAAGCAAATGTACTTGTGTACAATGTAAAATAATTCAGCACTGGTTGCCCGTTTACAATATCCACATAGCCACCACCTGCAATCGCAAAAACGACAGAGAGCGATGCCGGAATGAGTAAACCTGCCACACCGTAGGTTAGCGTGTAACCGATATGTCCACGTGAACCGTATGCCTCAAACGCATAGTACGAGCCTCGAATCGCCAGCAATACGACCGAAATGCTGACTGGTATAAGTAAGATGGTCCCATAGTAAAAGGCTGTTTGCGGGAAAAAACCTACAATCCCTACAAAGAAAAATACTAAAAAGACGTTTGTAACTTCCCACACTGGCGATAAATAGCGTTTAATAATATTTGTTAAAATATGATTTTTCCCGATCAGTAAACTATATGCATTAAAAAAACCTGCGCCAAAATCTATTGATGCTACAATCACATAGCCAAATAGGAAAATCCACAACACCGAAATTCCTAGAATCTCTAATGTCATAAGATATCACCGCCTTTTTCAGAATGGCGATCTTCAATTTCACGTTCGATTGGGTTCTTTTTAAACATACGAATTAATACCACAATACTTCCAATTCCTAATACTGCATAAACGCCCGAAAATAACATCAGCATTAAATCCACATGATCGCTTGTAGTAGCGCCCTCTGGTGTACGCATTAATCCATATAAAATCCACGGCTGACGCCCTACCTCAGCGAGCCACCACCCTGCTTCAATTGCAATAATTGTCAGTGGACCGCCTGCAACAATAATCCAGCGATACCAGCGAGCATGTATGAATTGCCAACCACGTGCTTTCCCAAACACATAAAGTAACGATACTAACATCATGAACATGCCAATAAAGACCATGATATTGAATAAATAGTGAATATAAAGTGGAGGACGATCCTCTTCTGCAAATTGATCTAAACCGATTACTTCTGCCATTGGATTATTATGCGCTAAAATACTTAATGCATAAGGTACTTTAATGGCATATTTAACTTCGCCATCTTGCATTATTCCTAGTAAAATAAGTGATGCTTTATCTTCCGTTTCAAAATGCCACTCAGCTGCCGCTAATTTTTCTGGTTGATATTCTGCTAAATACTTTCCAGAGAAGTCACCAATAATGGCTGCTGCAATGGAGAAGACTAAACCAACCTTCATAAGTAATAATAATGCTTTTTTATGATATACATGATTCGACCCTTTTAACATACGGAAACCTGCAATGGCTGCTAATACAAATGCGGCTGTCATATATGCTGTAACGAGTACATGGGCTACCTTTGTCGGCATCGCTGGGTTCAACATCGCTATTAAAGGTTTTATATTAACAAGCTGCCCATCAACAATGTCAAAGCCCTGGGGTGCATTCATAAACGCATTGACAATCGTTATAAATACTGCGGACATAGAAGCACCCACCGCTACTGGTATTAGTAATAGCATATGTTTTTTCTGACTGTCAAAGCGATCCCAAGTGTATAAGTATATGCCTAAGAAAATAGCTTCAAAGAAAAATGCAAACGTTTCCAAAAATAATGGTAATGCAATTGTTTGACCTGCTAGTTGCATAAAATTCGGCCAGAGTAGTGATAATTGCAAGCCAATCGCAGTTCCTGTTACGACTCCTACTGCAACCGTAATTACGAAGCCACGCGCCCACCGTCTCGCCAATAAAATGTAGTGCTCATCATTCTTTTTATATCCAGTCCATTGTGCAATCATAATCATCAGCGGTACACCTACACCTATCGTCGCGTAAATAATATGGAAAGATAGGGTCAGTTCCGTTAATGCTCTACTCCAAAAGACTGCTGATTCATTCACCATTTCTTTGCCCTCCTAACTTCCGAATACTTTCCCAAGTATGGAAAGTAGCATGATAATCGCAACACCAAAACTTAACCACATAAGCTTTTTTTCTTGTGACTTATACAAAGGCAACACTTCCTTTCCCATACCCTCATTTTCCACTATTGCAACGAAAAAAACCTTTATAATGGACCGAAATTTCAGCCTATTATAAAGGTTTCAAATTTTGTTCAAGTAATATACGCACATTCGCCAAACATTTTTCTTATTTCGTTCACAATCCCCAATTTATAGGAAATTAATGATACCTTGCTGTACCTACTCTATAAATAAAAACTAAAATCAGTATTCATCTCACGATAAGGAGAGATGAATACTGATTAAATTAAATACGGTCTTCCTCGCGAATATCCTCTATTGGTACAAATATTTCAATATGGCGCTTTAAATTTTCAAACGTTGCAGGCGCATCTCCACCATATTCCCCATCTAGGTTTAAATGGACTTCATTTTCTGTAGTCACCTTCACGACACTTGCTTTTTTGTAAATCACGCGATCATCATTTAAATGTTCGCCTCTTAACGCCATTGCAGCAAGCTGTATAAACTCGGGAAGGCTCACTTTTTTCAATACAAGTAATGTGAAGTAGCCATCATTAATGCTTGCATCAGGTGCTAATTTTTCAAAGCCACCAACAGAATTGGTTAAACCGCATAAAAACATCATTGCATCTCCATCAAATACCTCACCATCATATTCAATGCGCATATGAGATGCTTTAATAGATGGAATCATTTCGACGGCTTTTACATAATAAGCTAATTGCCCTAGCATTGTTTTCATTTTGCTTGGTACTTCATACGTTAGCTCCGTAATACGCCCTCCAGCAGCAATATTGATGAAATAGCGTTCTCCATTTAATAATCCAACATCGACTGGTAACGTATCGCCTTTAATAATGATTTCTACGGCTTCATCAATATTTCTTGGAATATGCACAGCACGCGCAAAATCATTAGTTGTACCCATTGGAATAAGACCCACTTTCGGGCGCTTTTCAAATGTACTCACACCTGAAACAACTTCATTTAGCGTACCATCTCCACCAACTGCTATGATAATATCAAAGCCGCGCTCTACTGCGTTTTTTGCTGCATATGTTGCATCACCTTCGCATGTTGTTGCGTGACATGATGTTTCATAGCCAGCTACCTCAAGTTTTTCTAATACTTCTGGTAGATGCTTTTTAAACACTTCACGTCCAGATGTAGGATTATAAATGATTCTTGCTCGTTTCATAACATACCTTCCTGCTTCATAAGATTCTATTTTCTCTCAACGAATTAGCTGTTGAAATGTTGCATTGCTTCTACTTACATTATTGGTTACGGAAACACTTACAGCCAATAGCGTAAGCTTCATTTAAAGTTACCTCTTATTGCAATAACGCTGTAACCTGTTTCTTGAAATCTTCGTAAACAAATGTCCAAAACGCCTTGTTCGTCATATTTTCTTCGCGAATTTCAGCATATAGCGCTTTTTGAGCTTCCTCAAATGTAGGGTCTTCTTTGTCTGGTAAGCTCGCGCGTTTGTTGACAACATACTCCTGTAATTCTGGAGCACGTGGTCCCCATTTGCCAATAACTTGGCCAGCATCGTTTAATAATACATACATTGGAATCGCACGTCCACCATTTGTTAAATAGCGGTCAATTAAATCTGTATCTGCATCACGTAATACCGCACGCATGTCTAATCCTGCTGCCTCAGCTATACGGCGAATAATTGGATTATTTAACATAGCGTCACCGCACCAATCTTCCGTGATTGTTAAAATTTTTGGTTGCTTGTCCTTCAATAGTTCGATAAATCCATCATTAGTTGGCACTTCAAAACCATCATAAATACGGAAGCTATCCTCTTTTAGTGTCTCCATCTTATCCATATATTGTTGTATTGTTAATGCTTCATTGAAATATTGTTGTTCAGTTTTCATGAGTTAATTCCCCCTAATAATTGTAATGTTTCTATTCTATATTTTGCTATGAATACTCTTTTTAGACAACTATTAAGTGCTAATTTTATTAGTATGTACATTTTTTACATATAAAAAGCCAAGAAAGCTATGACACTCTCTTGGCTTATTTTAACAATACGCAATTAACGTTTTGCGATTTCTTGTTGTAATAATTTATTTACCATTGGTGGGTTCGCTTGACCTTTAGTTGCTTTCATTATTTGACCAACTAAGAAACCAATCGCACGATCTTTACCATTTTTAAAGTCTTCGATTGATTGTGCATTGTTATCTAACACTTCTGACACGATAGCTAGTAACGCACCTTCATCAGAAATTTGCACTAAACCTTTTGCTTTAACTATTTCTTGTGCAGAGCCACCGTTTTCTACTAATTCAGCAAAGACTTTTTTACCGATTTTAGAAGAAATCGTGCCATCTGAGATTAATTTCACCATACCTGCAAGGTTTTCTGGTGTTAGAGCTGTATCTTTCAGCTCCTTTTGCTCTGCGTTTAAATAAGCAGAAACATCACCCATTAACCAGTTTGCAGAAAGCTTGGCATCTGCCCCATCCACTATCATTGCTTCAAAGAAGTCTGAGATTTCTTTTGAAATAACAAGAACACCAGCATCATAAGCGGTTAAGCCAAGTTCTGATTCATAGCGTGCTTTCCGAGCATCAGGAAGCTCAGGAATTTCTGATTTTACGCGCTCTAACCATTCATCGTCGATTGACAGACGTACTAAGTCTGGTTCTGGGAAGTAACGGTAATCATCTGTTCCTTCTTTAACACGCATAAGAATTGTTTTACCTGTTTTCTCATCAAAGCGGCGAGTTTCTTGCTCAATAACTCCACCTGAAAGAAGTACATCTGCTTGGCGTAATTCTTCGTGCTCTAAACCACGACGAACAAAGTTAAAGGAATTCAGGTTTTTAAGCTCTGTTTTTGTACCGAACGCTTTTTGGCCGTATGGACGAATAGAAATGTTGGCATCACAACGAAGTGATCCTTCCTCCATACGTACGTCAGAAACGCCTGTATATTGAATGATTGACTTTACTTTTTCAAGATACGCATAGGCTTCGTTTGGTGTACGAATGTCTGGTTCAGAAACGATTTCTACAAGTGGTGTACCTTGACGGTTGAAGTCAACTAATGAATGATCACCTGCGTGAGAAAGCTTACCAGCATCTTCTTCCATATGAAGTCGTGTAATACCGATACGTTTTGTATAACCGTCTACTTCAATATCAACCCAACCATTTTTACCGATTGGCTTATCAAACTGTGAAATTTGGTAAGCTTTCGGATTATCTGGATAGAAGTAGTTTTTACGGTCGAACTTCGTTTCTTGTTCGATTTCCATGTTTAACGCTAGTGCAGCGCGCATTGCATAGTCAACAACATTTTTATTTAACACCGGTAATACGCCAGGGTAACCAAGGTCGATTACAGATGTGTTTGTATTTGGCTCAGCACCAAAATGGTTTGGCGAAGCAGAGAAAATTTTCGATTCAGTTTTCAACTCAACGTGAATTTCTAAACCTATTACTGTTTCAAAGTTCATGTTATTTTCCCTCCCAAATTTGAGGAACTTGTTTATGGAACTCTGTTGCTTGTTCAAAAGCATGAGCTGTACGGTAAATAGTTGCTTCATCGAAGTGTTTACCGATAATTTGTAAGCCTAGAGGTAGACCATTTTCAGAGCCACAAGGGATTGAAATCGCTGGTACACCTGCTAAGTTAATAGGAATTGTTAAAATATCGTTCGCGTACATTGTCATTGGATCATCTACATTTTCACCAATTTTAAATGCTGGTGTAGGTGAAGTTGGTCCAATAATTACGTCAAAATCTTCGAAAACTTTGTCGTAGTCTGCTTTGATCAGTGTACGTGCTTGCTGTGCTTTTTTGTAATAAGCATCGTAAGTACCTGCACTTAGAGAGTAAGTACCAAGCATAATACGACGTTTTACTTCATCACCAAAGCCTTGTGCACGAGTTTCTTTGTAAAGGTCCATTAAGTTTTCAACATTTTCAGCACGGAAGCCGTAACGGATACCGTCAAAACGTGAAAGGTTAGAAGACGCTTCAGAAGAAGATAAGATATAGTAAGCAGCAAGTGCATATTTTGAGTGAGGAAGAGAAACTTCTTCTACTGTTGCACCTAAGCCTTTTAGTACTTCTAATGCATCCAGAACAGATTGACGTGCTGCCTCACCAACACCTTCACCAAGGAATTCCTTCGGCACAGCGATACGTAAGCCTTTTACATCGCCTGTAAGCGCTGCTGCAAAGTTTGGTACTTCGACGTTTGCTGAAGTTGAATCGTTTGCATCTAAACCTGAGATTGCTTCAAGTAAAAGTGCATTGTCTTCAACGTTACGAGTAATTGGCCCAATTTGGTCTAAAGAAGATGCAAATGCCACAAGACCAAAACGAGATACTCGGCCATATGTAGGTTTCATTCCTACAACGCCACAATAAGCAGCTGGTTGACGGATTGAACCACCTGTGTCTGAACCAAGGGAGAATGGCACTTCGCCTGCTGCTACTGCTGCGGCAGATGCACCTGAAGAACCACCTGGTACATGATTTAAGTTCCATGGATTTTTTGTTGTTTTATAAGCTGAGTTTTCGTTTGAAGAACCCATAGCGAATTCGTCCATGTTTAATTTACCGATTGTAATCATACCGGCTTCACGTAATTTTTTAACGACTGTTGCATCATAAATTGGCATGAAACCTTCAAGAATTTTAGAAGCACATGTAGTTTCTAAACCTTCTGTTACGATGTTATCTTTAACACCAATCGGAAGACCAAAAAGTGGTCCACGCTCTTCAAATGGAACCTTGTCCATTTCAGCTGCTTGTGCAGTTGCTTTTTCTTCGTTTGAAGCTAGGAATGCTTGTACATCGCCATCCAGCTTTGCAACACGTTCATATGCTTCTTTTGTTAAGTCAGCGATTGTTAAGTTACCCGCTTTTATGTCAGCTTGTAGCTCCTTTGCTGAACGTTCAAATAACGTCATGAGGAATCCTCCTATGTTTTAGTATTACATGATAGCTGGTACTTTGACTTGACCATCTTCTTGTTCTTTTACGTTTAACATCATCACTTCACGGTCTAAACCTTTTGTTGCCACGTCTTCACGCATTACATTAACTAGTGGTAATACATGTGTTGTTGGTTCAACATTTGTTGTGTCTAGCTCGTTTAATTGCTCTGCGAAGTCTGTGATTTTACCAAGTTGCTCAGCAAATTTTTCTGCCTCTTCTTCAGTTATTGCAAGACGTGCTAAATTTGCAACGTGCTTAACCTCTTCTTTTGTTAATTTCGCCATTTTTTACACCTCCGAATAGTAATCAGATTCATTGTTTTTATTGATAACAATAGGGCTGAATAAAGTTAACCATGCAAATTATCATAACATTTTTCGTATTAAAAATCACAACTTTCACCAAAAATATAGAAACTTTCACTACCGTGACAAAGTGTCGTCTATAGATGTCACAGTCTGTTGGAACTGAAGAAAAAAGTCCCTGTGAAAACAAAACTTTAGCCCCATCAGGCAACGATTAACTAGATTTGAACATTACCAGATGTAGTTTGGTCGATTCTGTTGTGAAGCTGAGCGTTGGTTGTCTGGAGCCGAGCATTGCTTGACTCTACCTGAGCGTTGCTGGACTCTACCTGAGCGTTACTGAACTCTACCCGAGCGTTACTGAACTCTACCTGAGCGTTGCTGAACTCTACCCGAGCGTTGCTGAACTCTACCCGAGCGTTGCTGAACTCTACCTGAGCTTTACTTCCCTCTACCCGAGCGTTGCCCAACTTTACCTGAGCGTTACTTCCCTCTACCCGAGCATTGCCAACTTTACCTGAGCGTTACTTCCCTCTACCCGAGCGTTGCCCAACTTTACCTGAGCGATACTCTCCTGAACCCGAGCTTTGCTTGTCTGGACCCGAAAACATGCTTGCTCATAAAAATATAGCCAGCACAAGGCTGACTATATTTTAGTCATAAATATGGACAAATGGGTCTTTTTCATTAGCTTCTTTCATAATTAACGCCTCTGGGCCATTTATCGATGTAATACTCACTTCTACGTTTATATTACCGAATTGATTGATCAGTACGCCCGTCAAATATTGTGTAAATCCTCTAATTTCAGCTGTGCCAAAAAATTGGATAGGAATTTCTATTTTTAGTTTTTGTATTTTCTTATTTTGATAGAAGCCTGTTCCAATAACACTTGTGTAATTGGCGAAATATTTATCAACGTCTTGCTTAAAATTTTTGAAGTTATTGCTAACATCCCGATAAACATCAAGTGATTCATCTGTTGGGAACATTACATATTCTTCATCAATGGCTTGCCAATCACCTAAATCACTTTGGCCTTCTTTTGCTACACCGTAAGTGAAATAGGCTCCTGGAATAATTTCATTGCGGGCCTGTTGTTTAAACAACCCAACAACAATTGGCACATCCTTTAGCTCATCACGTGAACGCATACGAGAAACAATTTCTGCAGCCATCTTTTTCCCTTGCTCAATAAGTGCTGCTTCTGGAATTGGTTCTTCATAATATTCACCATATTTTTCTTTTTGGTAATAATAAATAGAATTCAGTGCAAGGCCTATGGAAATACCGCCTAGCTTAACTTTATTATCATCGGTTTTAGTTAAATAATTTTGCTCAACAATATGGGCTAAATAAACAGGTGCCTTCGTTGCACGTTCCTCAGCTGTCATTGTATCGGTTGTTGGCGGATTTAAACCGTCTTCTTTTTGTGAACTACGCGCAAGCCAATCTTTTACTGTGCTTTCTGCTAAATATTGACCTTCTTGGAAGTAGTAATTTTCAGTATCAAACTCATTTTGAGAAAGACGCATTAATCCTGTCTCTACTTCCTTCATATCATATTTCGTATAAATATTTGAAATGACTAACCCGCGACTTGCACTTTCTTTATAGGGAATTAGTGTTTTATAAAAAGATTCATCAATTTGTAAGCTTGGAATAATCGTTGTTTCCGCTTTTTCCTGTTGCGTCTCCTGTGTAAGCTCTGTCTCCTTCTTATTAGAAGGCACACAGCCGACTAGCATTGCAGCAGCTACTATTGCTGGAATGAGTCGAAATGACTTCATTATTTTAGTACTCCTTTACTAATTGGCAGATTTTTTGTTCAGTTCCTAATTGTTTGGGGAAATAGAAATTTTTTTATTACTGAATAAAGCTAAGTTGTTCTACTAGGCGGTCTTCATTCCAAACGTCAATGCCTAATTGTTCGGCTTTTGTCAGTTTAGAACCTGCATCTGTCCCAGCAATGACAAGGTCAGTTTTTTTGCTGACACTTCCTGTGACAATACCACCTAACTCTTCTA
Source organism: Lysinibacillus sp. UGB7 (assembly GCF_049058285.1). Lineage (NCBI taxonomy): Bacteria > Bacillati > Bacillota > Bacilli > Caryophanales > Bacillaceae > Lysinibacillus > Lysinibacillus sp. UGB7. The sequence continues at coordinate 23,689 of NZ_JBMGUV010000022.1, read as the reverse complement.
TTTTCGCCTTTGCTTCATTCCGTGTCAATTGCTCAAGTTTACCAGTTAAGACAATCGTTTTTCCCGCAAATGGATTGTCCCCTATTGCGACTTCTACCTTTTTACCTTTATATGTCATATTTACACCAACTTCAGCTAGGCGAGCAATGACTGCACGTGCATCTTCGTTGGCAAAATACTCTACGAGTGATGACGCCATTTTATCGCCAATTTCATGAATTGCCACGAGTTGTTCCTCTGTAGCTGCCATAACCGCTTCCATCGTTTCGAATTCCTCTGAGACAATTTTTGCCGCTTTTTCACCAACGTGTCGTATACCTAAACCGATTAGTAGGCGCTCCATTGAATTATCCTTAGATGTTTGAATGGCATTTACTAAATTCGTTGCTGATTTTTCACCCATACGTTCCAGCTCAACAAGTTGCTCTATTGTTAAGTGATATAAATCGGATACGTCATGGATTAAATCTGCGCGCAGTAATTGCTCAACAACCTTCTCACCAAGACCGTCAATATTCATGGCGTTACGTGAGACAAAATATTTAATGCTCTCGGCAATTTGTGCAAAACAGGCTGGGTTCACACAGCGCAGGGCTACTTCGCCCTCTATTCGAATCAGTTCACTATCGCACACAGGACAATTTGCAGGCATTTCATAAGGGACAGAACTCTCTGGTCGTTGCTCCATTAATACACCGACAACTTGTGGAATAATATCACCAGCTTTTCGGATTACGACTGTATCCCCAATGCGAATATCCTTGTCACGAATTAAATCTTCATTGTGTAAAGAAGCGCGTTGCACTGTCGTACCAGCCACCTGTACAGGCGTTAAAATAGCAGTGGGTGTGACAACGCCTGTTCGCCCTACAGTTAAATCGATATCTAGTAAAGTTGTGATGACTTCTTCCGCAGGGAATTTATAGGCAATCGCCCAACGTGGACTTTTAGCGGTATAGCCAAGTTCATCCTGCTGTGCATACCGATCCACCTTAATGACGATACCGTCAATTTCGTAAGCTAAATTCGGACGGTTCTCAGTCCATTTTTCGATAAAGGCTAATACTTGATCGATTGATGTACAGTGTTGACGCTCTTTATTTGATGGCAAACCAAGCCCCTCTAAATAATCAAGCATCTCTCCGTGTCCATCAATACCATACGCTTCACCGTCTCCACCAATTGAGTAGATAAAGGTGGATAATTGACGGCTCGCTGCTATTTTAGGGTCCAGTTGACGTAAAGAGCCAGCAGCGGCATTACGCGGGTTTGCAAATAATTCTTCTCCATTCTCAGCTCTTTGGGAATTGAGCTTTTCGAATGATTTTTTCGGCATATACGCCTCACCGCGTACTTCAATGGTAAGTGGCTCTTTTAATCGAAGTGGCACCGCACGAATCGTTCTTAGATTTGCTGTTATATCCTCACCAATAATACCGTCACCACGTGTCGCTCCCTGAACAAAAACACCATTGTCATATTTTAAGGAAATGGCAAGACCATCAATTTTCAGCTCGCATACATATGAAAATTTGTCACCAATTGCTTGACTGATTTTACGGTCAAACTCACGTATGTCTGCTTCATTAAAAGCGTTTGATAGGCTTAACATCGGATAATCGTGTGTTACTTTTTTAAACCCCTCTACGACAACACCACCAACTCGCTGTGTCGGCGAATCGGGATAGATAAGTGATGGATTCGCTTCTTCTAATGCAATGAGTTCGTGTAATAGTTGATCATATACGCTATCTGCAATGATAGGATTATCCAGTACGTAATACGCATACCCATATTCATGCAATAACTTGTTTAACTCCGCGATGCGCTGTTCAATTTCGTTCATTTAAGTTCCTCCGCTTACGCTTTTTCAATAGGTGCAAATTGTGCAAGTAATCGCTTAATACCAATTGGTTGTGGGAATGCGATATCAAGCTCTGTACTATCACCCTCGCCTTTTACACTTACAACCATACCTGTTCCCCATTTTTTGTGAACAGCCTTATCTCCAGCTTTCCATCCAAACTGGTCACCGCCAGTTGATTGTAAACGGGCAGTAGCTGGTTGTGTTTGCTGTACGCTGCCTAGTGTACGTTTTTGATAGCCGCCAGAAGAACGATTACCAGTTGCAAAAGGTACCTCAGGTTTGGTACCAGCTTTAGATATGGATTCCGTAATATTCTCTGAAATTTCACGTAAGAAACGAGAAGCATTATTGAAACTCGAACGTCCAAAAATCGTACGAGATTGCGCACAAGTTAAATACAAACGTTCCTCCGCACGTGTAATACCTACGTAAGCAAGACGTCGTTCCTCTTCCATTTCATCCTGATCGTCAAGTGAACGAGAGTGTGGGAAGATATTTTCCTCCATCCCAATAATGAAGACGACAGGGAATTCTAAACCTTTTGCAGCATGCATCGTCATTAAAATAATGCTGCCCTTCGATGTATCTTCTTTATCGAGTGCATCAATGTCCGCGATGAGTGCTAAATCCGTTAGGAAGGCGATTAAGCTCTTATCATCACTACGTTCCTCAAACGCTTTTGTTACAGATAAAAATTCTTCAATATTTTCTAAACGGCTTTCTGCTTCAATGGTCTTTTCGTTTTGTAGCATTGCACGATAACCAGATTTCTCTATGACCTGCTCAACAATCTCCGTTACAGATAAAAATTCTTGCATATCTGTAAAGCCTTTAATTAGTGCATAAAAGTGCTCTGCTGAAGCTGCAGCTTTACCCGTTAACCCCATAAATATAAGATCATTCATTGCATCAAAAACCGAACGATCTTGATCTATCGCATAGCGTGCCATCTTTTCAAATGAAGTAGCGCCAATACTACGCTTTGGTTCATTAATAATTCGTGCGAGCGATAAATCGTCATCATTGTTGGCAATTAGCCGTAAATACGCCAGTAAATCCTTAATCTCTTTTCGATCATAGAATTTTGTGCCACCTACGATTTGATAGGTCATATTAGATTTAACAAGCACTTCCTCCATTACACGAGATTGTGCATTTGTTCGATATAAAATGGCGAAATCATCAAATGAGCGATTTTCTTTTTTCATAAGCTCTTGGATCGTTTGGATGACGAACTGTGCTTCTTCTTGTTCGTTATAGGCTTTGTACAGAGCGATTTTTTCACCCTCTACGTTTTCTGTGCGTAGTTCTTTTGGATAACGCGTCGTATTATTTTGAATGACGTCATTAGCCGCTTTCAGGATGCGTTGCGTGGAGCGATAATTTTGCTCTAGCATAATTGCCTTAGCATTTGGATAATCTTTTTCAAATGAAAGGATATTTCCGATATCTGCACCACGCCAACGATAAATCGATTGGTCAGAATCCCCTACGACACAGATATTTTGAAATTTCTTTGCGAGTAGCTGTACGAGTAAATATTGTGATTTATTTGTATCTTGATATTCATCGACATGAATATATTGAAATTTATTTTGATAGTATTCAAGCACTTCTGGTACACGCTTAAACAATGTAATGGTTGTCATGATTAAATCATCAAAATCGAGTGATTGGTTTCGACGTAGACGTTTTTCATAGCCTTTGTATACTTGCGCAACCGTTTTTTCATACGGGTTATTTTCATTCATATTGGTTGTATATTCATCGGCTGTGATACACTCATTTTTGGCCGAGCTGATCGCATTTAAAATAGCACGCGGCTCAAATCGTTTAGGATCAATGTTCTCATCCTTCATGACATTTTTCACGACCGATAACTGATCCGTAGAATCTAAAATTGAGAAGTTACGTGACATACCAAGCTGATCGATGTTACGACGCAAAATGCGTACACACATTGAGTGGAACGTCGATACCCACATGCTGTCGCCAGTGCCATTCCCGAGGATACCATCAATACGTTCTCGCATTTCACGTGCAGCTTTATTTGTGAAAGTGATTGCTAAAATTTTTGATGGATATACTTCCTTTTCGATCACCAAATACGCAATACGATGCGTCAATACTCTTGTTTTCCCAGAGCCTGCACCTGCCATAATTAGCAGTGGGCCTTCTGTTGTTTTCACTGCTTTTTCTTGCTCAGGATTCATTCCTGCTAATAAGTTTTTCGTTAACTGCTCCATATTGCACCTCCAATCAAATTCCCCATGGCGAGCTTTTCGCAAAATCTTGTATAATGCAAAGTCGTACAACAAAGCCTTACAACGTAGCGTCTTTAACGATGCAGTGTTGTTAGCCTTATCGTTAAAACGAAGTTTGTAGGGTAAGCTTTTACAAAGTGTACATGACTCTATAAATTTTCACGAGTAAATCTAAGGCACTCGCCGGAGATTGTAATTTCATTAAGATAGTGTTTCAATGTCCACTGAATAAAATTACTCAAACGTTTGTTCTTAATTATATCGTATTTTTAACAGCCTTAACAGTCGCAAGTGCGGCTTTTAAATCTTCGTAGATTATATTGCCAACAACAACCGTATCCGCATATTTTGCCATGTCCGCCGCCTGCTTCGTAGAAGTAATGCCACCGCCGTAAAATAGCTTTGTATTTTGCAATTCACTTTTTACAGCACGTACAAGTTCAATATCACCATACATCCCGCTATATTCTATATAAAATACAGGTAGTTTAAAGAAGTTTTCGGCCATTCGTGCATAAGCAACAACATCATCTATTGATAAATCTGTTTTCGCCCCTGTTACTTCAGCTACTTTACAATCTGGATTTAAAATACAATATCCTTCAGCGACGAGTTCATCCCAAACCATAATATCGCCGTATTCTTTAATGGCCTCATGATGTATATTTTTAATCCATTTTGGATCATCACTATTTAACACCGTCGGAATGAAATAATAGTCATAACCCGGTGTCACCGATTCTATCGTTGAAATTTCAAGTGCTATAGGTACTTCAAAGCGACGAACACGTACAAGCAAGTCTAATACACCATCTAAAGTTACGCCATCTGTGCCGCCAACTAAAATTACGTCTGTTCCTGATTCGCAAATTTTTTCGAGTGCCTCATCCGATATTTCTTTAGCCGGATCTAGCTTGAACACATGTCTCCACTCTAAATAATCCATTTATTTTACCACCTATCATTTTCTATCTATTCGTTTACAAGTATAGCTTATGATTCTCGACAAAAAAATGAAAAAGACTGAGCAGAAACACTACTCAGCCTCTTACTTATTATTCTTTTGGTGCTTGGAATGGCTTTTCGTCTGGATACAAACGACCTAACATTTCATCATATGTATCATTCCCATAATCAAAGCAACGACGTACACGTGAAATGGTTGCTGTACTTGCACCCGTTTCCTTTTTAATGGATTCGTAGGTTTTCTTTAAACGTAATAAATGTGCAACCTCAAAACGTTGTGCTAGCGATTGAATTTCACTAATCGTACATAAGTCGTCAAAAAATTTATAGCATTCTTCGATGTCGTTTAGCTCTAACACTGCTTTAAATAACTGATCTGTTTGATGCCCTCGAATCTTTTCGATTTGCATGCAATTTCCTCCTTTTAAGGCTGCGTTTTCACCATTGCTTGTAACCCTGGTGAAGATGGTACGAAATGAACCCAAGACTTTCCTGGTACTAACTTCACTAACTCGCCAGACTCTTCAACAGCCATTGGTAGTCCATCCCTATTAGCCCATTTGACTTCTCTCATATAGCCATTTTGAAATACATACGCATTTCCACCAGATGTTAAATCAATATCTTGGCGACCTACATTATCAATTGTTTGATGCTTCATCTCAAAGAATAAAACATTCGCAACTGTTAGTGCTTCGCCTGTCAACATATCCTTTGTGTTAACGCCAGCCGATTGTCGTCCATAACGATTGTTTTGATGATCATACACATACGAATTGTGGAAATACTCATTATTTCCATAGTAAATGTCAACTTGACTTGTTTCAACGCCTATTTTACCACGTTCATCAGGTTCATAAAAAGCCTGACGTACTTTTTCACTGTAATTCATTGAAGCGCCTACTTTTTCGGCACCCTTTAAAATGTTTTCTGAAGTAATATATGAGTTATGTGGCGCCACACGCTCATTTGAACGTTTGAAAAGTGTTCCATCATAATTCATACCATTAATATTGTCTACTACATTATTACTAAGCATTGATTTTGCCTCTGGACTATAGCCATGTGCTACATAAAATGCACCAAAGGCCTTCGCCATATCGACAAAGTAAGAACGTGCACTACGAACTGGTCCAACATTTTGTGGTAACTCACTTTGATAGATTGCTAATAAACGAGTAACATTACCTTCTGCTAACATTTCATAAATCATATCGGCTGCTGCGATACCAGATTGCGGGCGAGCAGCAGGATGATTATTAATCGTCACAATAATTGGACGTTGTGTTACTTCTTCAGCGACAGCTTCTCCTGTTAATGGCGCAACTTCAACTTCTTCAACAGGCTCTTCAATAACTGATTCCTTTTCAGTTGTCGCAACATCTTCTTCCACTTCTGATGCATCTTTTGAACATCCTCCGATGAACAAAGCGCTAAATGCTAATGCCATAAATAATTTCTTCGATTTAAACACAATCATTCCCCTTCCGCGATTAACGCATCACTGCTGGTAATAATAATTTATTCTTCATCACATCAAAAATACCTTTTGGCGTAATGCGAATATAAGGTAAGTGGGTGGATTGTAAAAATAATAGAGAATAAATAGCATCACCTAGGTGATAGCCTCGATCCATAAGTGCTTGTTTTAAAACAAGCTCCTGGTCCATTAATTCCTCAAAGTTACTTTCTGACAATAAACCGTTAATGGCCAACGGAATTGAAGCAATAACCTCATCCTTGTCAACTAAGACAATTCCACCTTTCATCTTTTTGAATTCAACAAAAGCTTTTTTCATAGAATGTAAATTTTTACCAATAAAAATAAAATCCCCTGTATTAGAATAGGAAGAAATTAATCCGTCAATATTTGTCGCAAATCCCTTAATAAAAGTATTGACTCGCCATTTACCGTTGCGGTCCACAAGCATTAAAAAACATTCATCTAAATCTCCAATAATTTGCCCGTCCACTACTTGGGCAGTCACATTATAGGGCTTCGTAATTACATCATTTTCAAGTTTTATGCCTAATGGTGTAGAGAATTGAAAATCTTTTTCTTCCACATCAAAGCTCACTTCAAAGTTCTTCTCTTCCTGCCAATCGACTGCATCGAAGGTATAACTCTTTATCCCATCACGCTTCAGCCAAACTCCTTTAGATAACACACTTTCTGGCGTTGGCGTAAATTCATCTTTCAAAATATTGAACGTCGCCACTCGGCCTGTCGCAATGATTCCTTGGTAATGAGTTAAATCATAGTAACGAGCAATGTTATAGGAAGCCATTTGGTATGCATCGATTGGTGATACCCCTGCATCCAAAGCAAGCTGAATACATTGGTCCATAACGCCCTTACGATAAAAACTCGGCGTTGAGCCATCAGTGGTCATCATTAAGTGATCAAAAATAGCAAGCTGTTTATCTATCACATCTTTTAATATGCTCTCTAAATCCTGCCTAATAGAAGAATGACGCAACGTGACTACATATCCATGTAAGATTCGTTTTTCCACATCTTCAAAAGTCATCGCCTCGTGATCACCGTCTGCACCAATCAGCTTCATCTTCGCCAATGTATTAGAAGACGCACCTGGGAAATGGCCTTCTATCTTTTTATTTATGTGCTTTGCTTGTAAAATCCAATGGAGCATTTGATTATCACCTTGTAGCAAACGGGGCCATCCCGTTAGTTCCCCACCTAATAATACGTCAGATCTATCCAGCCATTGCTGAACAGAAGATGTTGTGAAAATTTCTTCTTCATTATAAATTTCTGTTTGTGCATCAAAGCGAGCCCACCAATAAAATATGAACGGTAGTGTATTTAGTTTCTCAATTAGTGAAAACGCTTTCTTTTCTTTTAACATTAATAAAAGTGTTAAATTATCTGAAATAAAAGTAGTGGTGCCTCCTTGGGCTGCATAGTCAGCAAAAGATTGCGGATTATATAGTTGTGTTGGATGCACATGGGGTTCGATATATCCCGGGACTATTACTTTATTCTCTACATCAATTATTTCTGTCCCAACCACATTTTTTGGCATCTCTTGCCCTGTATAAACAATTCTATCTCCACTTACCCAAATATTACCTTTAACCCACTGTTTAAGCATACTATGTAAATAGCGAGCATTTTGAAAAACAATATCTGGATTATTTTCGCCATTAATAATATTAATATGATTTCTCACGTCTTTTATTTTCCAATGGTAATCCATTTTTCTATACTCCTCTCCTATAGAGTTTTGTATCTATATCGTAACATTTCACTTTGCCAAAGCAAGTTTTTTCTATTTAATAATTTACTATATTTTAACAAGATAATACACCCCTTTTAACTAAGAGTTTGTATTTATCAATATTTTTCTATAGCACACCGCGTACTAAACAAGCTATGCTTCACAGATTGGACATGGATTATACCAAATTTCTATTGTAGCTCTTGCAAACTCCGAACACTGACTGTTAAAACGAAGCCATATTACCTTGCTGTTTTGAACAGGATTTTATTGCCATACGGAGCATTTATATTCAGGTTTAGTTATTCATCTCGTACACATACTACTATTGCATAAACGCATACAAGCATGCTTTGTGTATCATCTTGTTTCAATTTGTAGCACCCCGTTTTTTTTCCACTATGACTAAAGGAGGAAATTTACATGATGCAGCAAGCTAATTTGAGTGATAAAAATGCCTTTTCACGCTTTGTTCTTGGTACAAGTATGACGGCGTTTGGCATTGCCAAAGTGTCTAGAAATCCTGACTGTACAAAAGGTCGATTGATGATTGCATTAGGTGCCATGAAAATGGCTGAGGGGATCTTTAAATATTGTCCGACTAAAGCTTTGCTAAGCTCCAATATGCAAAGTGCCATGAGCACCTCTATGCAAAGTATGCTCAATGGACAAGGTTCTATGTCCTCTGACCAAATCAATAAGCTTATGAAGGATTTCTCTTCGGCTATTTCTGGTAATGCGTCAGATACAAATTCGGCTGCTAAGTCCACTGACAACAGTGCTTCTCAAAAATCAAATTCCTCAGGCAGTACTAGCGCCACAAATAAAGCTCAAAATCCTTCTTAGTCAAAAAAACCGTCTCAACTAACTGTTGAGACGGTTTTTCCTATCGAGCGACCAAGCTTAGCCACAGTTTTAATTTTCAAGGTTGGCATGGCATGTTTCCACTATACAATAGGGATTAGTGAACGCCATTAATACACTTATTTCAAAGTACGCCAACCGATATCTTTACGGTAAATAAAATTATGCCATTCCTCTGTTGTGATTCCTGCATATACTTTTTCTTGTGCTTCTTTTAAAGTAGGAGCCTTTGCACTAACAAGTAATACACGTCCACCATTACCAACAAATTTTCCATCAACTAGCTTCGTGCCAGCGTGGTATATCGCGTGCGAGTCAGCTAATGACTCTAAGTCCGGTAACGCATTTCCTTTTTCTACATCACCAGGATAGCCCTCAGCTGCAATTACAACGCCTAACATGGCATCATTTGACCATTGTAAATCAAAAGGTCTTTCATCCATTAACGCAGTCATGAACGCACCAAAATCGGAAGTCATTCGTGGTAGCACGACCTGTGTTTCTGGGTCACCAAAGCGCGCATTAAATTCGATCACTTTTGGCCCGTTTTGCGTTAAAATAAGACCCGCATATAAAATCCCTGTGAACGATACGCCATCTGCATCCATTCCTTTAACAGTTGGTTCAACAACTGTTTTGTACGCTACGTCCACTACTTCTTGTGAGATTTGTGGTACTGGTGAATAGGCACCCATCCCACCTGTGTTCGGCCCTTTATCACCATCATAAGCACGTTTATGATCCTGAGCAATAACCATTGGATATATTTGTCCCTTATGGACAAATGACATAAAGGAAAATTCTTCCCCATCAAGGAATTCTTCGATAACAACGCGAGATGATGACTCACCAAAGCGCTGATTGCCAATCATGTCCTGAACTGCTTCAATTGCCTCTTCTTCAGTCATGGCTACAACGACACCTTTACCAGCAGCTAAACCGTCCGCCTTAATAACGATTGGTGCACCTTGCTCTTTAATGTATGCAATAGCCTTTTCTGCTGCTGTAAATGTTTCATGTGCAGCCGTTGGGATATTATATTTATTCATTATATCCTTCGCGTATGATTTACTACTTTCAATTTGTGCTGCAGCCTTTGTCGGGCCAAATACCCGTAAGCCACGCTCAGTAAAGAAATCTACGATCCCTACAGCGAGTGGCTGCTCAGGACCTACAAATGTTAAATCTACTGCATTTTCTTTTGCAAATTGTGCAAGACCCGCGAAATCCATTGTGTCAATTGCAACGACTTCGGCATCACCACGCATCCCGTCATTACCTGGAGCTACAAAAACTTTATTTACAGATGGAGAAATACTAAACTGCTTGGCAATCGCATGTTCACGACCACCGCTTCCGATTACTAATACATTCATTATTAGAGAATCCTCCTTTTTGTGAGTAAGACCGAGATGAACCAACATCTCGGTCTTAATGTCTGTATATTCTTTTCTAAGGCATTTAAGGCCTTCGACATTTCTTGTTAATTAATGCTTGAAATGACGTACTCCCGTAAATACCATTGTTATGCCAAACTCATTCGCTTTATCAATGGAATCCTGATCTTTAATGGAGCCACCTGGTTGAATAATCGCTGTAATACCTGCCGCTGCCGCTGCTTCTACTGTATCGCTCATTGGGAAGAACGCATCGGATGCTAATGCTGCACCTTGCGCTTTTTCACCTGCTTGCTCAAAAGCAATTTTTGCTGCGCCAACGCGATTCATTTGCCCTGCTCCGACACCTAATGTCATTTGTGCATCCGTGACAACGATTGCATTGGATTTTACATGTTTCACGACCGCCCAACCCAGTTGTAAAGCTTCCCATTCCTGATTAGTTGGTTCACGATCTGTGACAACTTTGATATTTGCGTTGGCAAAGCCATAACGATCTGGCTCTTGTACAAGTAGGCCACCTTCAACAGATACAACATTCAATTTATCTTGCTTCCTTTGCTCGAATGGAATCGTTAATAATCGGATATTTTTCTTTTGCGTTAAAATAGCAAGCGCTTCTTGCGAAAATGATGGTGCAATAATAATCTCTAAGAAAATATGACTTAATTTTTCAGCAGTCGGTGCATCTACTTCCCTGTTTAAAGCAATAATGCCACCGAAAATAGATGTTGAATCTGCTTCGTATGCTTTATCAAAAGCTTCTTCTAAAGTCACACCAGTTCCTACACCACAAGGATTCATATGCTTGACTGCTACTGCCGCAGGCATTTTGAATTCTTTGACAATTTGAAGCGCTGCATTGCCATCCTGAATATTATTGTATGATAATTCCTTACCATGTAATTGTGTGGCATAAGCTAAAGAAAAGTCAGAACCAAGACGCTTTTGATAGAATGCTGCTTTTTGATGAGGATTTTCACCATAGCGTAAATTTTGTTTTAACTCATATGTCATCGTTAAGCTTTCTGGGAATTCTTCTTCTGTTAGATGATTCGAGATATATGAATCATAAGCAGCAGTGTGTCGGAATACTTTTGCAGCTAGCTTACGACGTGTTTCAATAGTTGTTGCGCTATTTGCTTGTAGTTCCTCTAATACGGTTGCATAGTCATTGCTGTCCACAATTACTGTAACATATTGATGGTTTTTCGCTGCAGAACGAAGCATTGTTGGACCACCGATATCAATATTTTCGATGGCATCATCCCATGTTACATTAGGCATTGAAATTGTTTCAACGAACGGGTAAAGATTGACACATACAATGTCAATAGGTTCTATGCCATGCTCATTCATTTGTGCTTGGTGAGAAGCATCGTCAAATTTCCCTAATAAACCTCCGTGAATCATTGGGTTTAAAGTTTTCACACGACCATCTAATATTTCTGGGAATTTTGTTACTTCATCTACTGCTGTTACAGCAACATTATTGTCTTGTAACATTTTTTTCGTACCACCAGTTGATAAAATTTCATAACCTAATGCCACTAATTCTTTAGCAAATTCTAAAATACCATCTTTATTGGAAACACTGATTAATGCACGTTTTGTCACAACGAAATCCTCCTAGTTTTATCTCGTGTTAGCCACGAAAATGTCTCGCTTATCTTGATTGAGCACTAAATCTATATTGAACAACACCATTTCAGGTGGAATCTCTCCATTTTCAGTAAAGCTTGCGGAGAATCGAGCATTTCTCCGCATCTACCTGCGCGAATTATATCAATCGGTTTTATGACATAAATAATTGTTGTAATGCCTTTGTATATAACAAGTGCTCTTCTTTATGAATTGCGGTTTCTGTTGCCTGACGGTCACCATCGACCACTGACACAGCCGCTTGTGCAATTATAGGCCCTGTATCCATGCCTTCATCTACGAAATGCACAGTAACACCAGTTATTTTGACACCATGCGCGATGGCTTGCCCAATTGCATCCTTTCCAGGGAAAGAAGGCAATAATGATGGGTGAATATTGACGATACGCTGCGAGTATGCCGTCAGAAGCACTTCACTGATTAAACGCATATAGCCTGCCAGCACAATCCAATCGACACCGCATTCGTGTAAAGCTTCAATAATCGCAGTCTCGTAATCTGCCTTCGATGCAAACTCTTTCGGATTTAATGCTAGAACCGGAATACCAAAGTTTTTAGCACGTGTTACAACAAATGCGGTGGGCTTGTCTGTGACAACAAGCTCGACCTTGGCATTTAGTGCACCATGTTCAATAGCTTCTTGAATGGCTTGAAAATTACTACCGCTACCTGAAGCAAACACGGCAATTTTAGTAGGTGCAGCCATTACACTAAACTCCCATCATGCGTGCCGTTAAATACAACACCCTCGCCTTTCACAATGCGACCAATTTTGTATGCTTTTTCACCATTTGCTTGTGCTGTAGCCATTACTTTCTCTGCCTCTTCTGCTGGTACTGCTAAAACGAAACCAATGCCCATGTTGAAGACATTATATAGATCTTTGTCTTCTAGCTGGCCTTTTTCTTTTAAGAATTCAAAAATACGAAGAACTGGCCAAGAGCCTAGGTCAATTTCAGTTGCTAAACCTTCTGGCATCATACGTGGTAAATTTTCATAGAAGCCACCACCTGTTACATGCGCACAACCATGTACATCGGCTGCCTTTAGAGCAGCAAGTACTGGTTTTGCATATAATTTTGTTGGCAATAGTAGCGCCTCACCGATTGGGCCAAGGTCTTCGTAGCCTTCTACAACTTCATTAACTGCAAAACCTTTGTCAGCAAAGACAATTTTACGAACTAATGAATAACCATTTGAATGCACACCACTTGATGCAAGACCTACAAGTACGTCACCTTCTACAATTTTTTCACCTGTGATAATGCCTGATTTTTCGCAAGCGCCTACTGCAAATCCTGCTAAATCATACTCGTCCGCCTCGTATAGGCCTGGCATCTCAGCAGTCTCACCACCGATTAATGCAGCACCAGATTGCACACAGCCATCTGCTACGCCTTTAACAATTTGTTCGATTTTCGCTGGCTCTGCCTTACCAAGTGCCACATAATCTAAAAAATACAGTGGTTCAGCACCTTGCGCTACAATATCGTTTACGCACATTGCGACACAGTCCACACCAATTGTATCGTGCTTGTCTACCATAAATGCTAATTTTAATTTTGTTCCTACACCATCAGTACCTGAAATAAGAACAGGTTCTTTTAGCTTTAGTTCTGACAAGTCAAACATTCCACCAAAACCACCGAACGTACCCATCACACCTAGACGGTTTGTACGCTCAACGTGAGACTTCATTCGTTTAACAGCTTCATAGCCCGCTTCAATATTTACACCTGCTTGTTCATACGCTTTTGACATGCAGAGATCCTCCTTTTAATCAATTACGCCTTTGCTCAGCAATCGTACCTAGTTGCATCACTTTCCTGCAAAAGTCAACTGTGACATCTGCCAAAGGCTCGTTAAGATTGCCTGTACACATAACCTTAATGTAGTAGTTCTTTTTCATGTGGTAAGATTGTATCAGGGAAAATTTCAGTTGGATATTTGCTTGTAAAGCATGCTAAGCAAAGGCCTCGGTTTTCATCATCGTATGGTCGTGCGATATTCTCCACCATACCTTCAACAGAAAGGAATGTAAGAGAATCTGCACCAATCGCTTCACGAATTTCATCGACATTATGACTGGATGCGATTAATTCCTCATGTGTCGAAGTGTCAATACCGTAGTAACAAGGATCCGTCATTGGTGGCGAAGAAATCACAACATGCACCTCAGCAGCACCTGCATCCTTTAACATTTTTACAATACGACGCGACGTTGTGCCTCGAACGATAGAATCATCAACCATTACTACTCGTTTGCCTTTCACGACTTGCACAACAGGTGAAAGTTTCATTTTCACACCACGCTCACGTAATTCCTGAGTTGGCTGAATAAATGTACGACCTACATAGCGGTTTTTAATTAAACCTAACTCATATGGAATTCCACTTTCTTCAGCAAAACCAATTGCCGCAGAAATACTAGAATCCGGCACACCTGTCACTACATCAGCCTCGATATGTGCACATTCACGTGCGAGCTGTTTTCCCATACGTTTACGTGCCATATGCACATTAATGCCATCGATATCCGAATCAGGACGTGCTAAGTACACATATTCCATTGCACACATTGCACGGTTTTCCATATCAGCGAAACGATCAGACTTCACGCCCTCATCGTTAATAATCAACAATTCACCAGGTTCAATAGAACGAACAAACTCTGCGCCGATTAAATCGAATGCGCAAGTTTCAGAAGCAACAACCCATCCATCTCCAAGCTTTCCTAGAGAAAGAGGACGTAAACCATGTGGATCACGTGCAACAAGCATTTCATCTTTAGTCATTATTAGGAATGAGTACGCGCCCTTTAATAATGACAGGGCATTTTTCACCTTTGCACGGAATGGCGAATGCGAGCTTTTCTTAATAAGATGCGCCAGCACTTCTGTATCAGAGCTGGAATGAAAAATACTGCCTTGACGCTCTAAATATTGTTTTAAGTGAGTCGCATTGACTAAATTTCCGTTATGAGCAATTGAAAGGCTACCAGTTGATGAATGGAATAGTAATGGCTGAACATTTTCGATACCGCCACCACCGGCAGTTGTGTAACGGACATGGGCAATTGCCGCTTTCCCGTTGACTGCCTTTAATTTATCTTCATTGAATACATCATTAACTAGTCCTTCGCCTTTCACCGCGCGAAGGTGCTGACCATCAGACACGACGATACCAGCTCCTTCTTGTCCACGGTGTTGAAGAGCGTGTAGCCCGTAATAACTAAGGTGTGCTGGATTTGGGTTCCCCCAAATACCAAACACCCCACATTCTTCGTTTAAGCCTCTGAGTTCAGCAAGCATGGGATTGCTCCTTTCCAATTAGAACGGAATTCCTCCACTGTACCTTCTACAAGCACACCGTTGTCACCGTTGATTTTAACAAGCGCATCGTTTGTTACGACACCGATTTTTTGTGCATCTTTTACAGTCTCAACAAATACAGCAGCATTTTCTTCTTTAACAGTTACTACAAAACGAGATTGTGTTTCACTGAATAATACCGTTGTTGCAGAACCAGTTAGTGTCACATCAACACCTAAACCATTAGCGGCAAATGTTGTTTCAGCAATTGCTACTGCAAGACCGCCTTCTGCTACATCATGTGCAGATTGTACAAGCCCAGTTTTAATTGCTTTTAGTAATGCTTGTTGACGGGCTGCTTCAACTGCTAAGTCGATAGTTGGTGCTTTACCTGAAATAACACCGTTATTTAATAATTTTTGAAGCTCTGATCCACCGAATTCCGTTTTTGTATCACCGATCACAAATACAATATCGCCAGCAGCTTTCACTTCTTGTGTAGTCACATGTGCTAAGTCTTCAATTAGACCAACCATACCGATTGTAGGTGTTGGATAAACAGCTACACCAGAACGCTCGTTATAAAGAGATACGTTACCACCAATTACTGGAGCATTCAGTGCTGTACATGCTGCTGAGATACCATCAGCTGATTTTTCAATTTGCCAGAAGATTTCTGGTTTCTCTGGATTGCCGAAGTTTAAGCAATCTGTAATGGCAAGTGGTGTTCCACCAGTTGCTACGATATTACGAGCCGCTTCTGCTACTGCAATTGCACCACCCACTTCTGGGTCAAGGTAAATGTAACGAGAATTACAATCAGTTGTCATTGCAAGACCTTTGTTTGTTCCTCGTACACGTATAACTGCAGCATCTGAACCTGGTGCCACAACTGTTGACGTACGTACTTGATAATCATATTGCTCGTAAACCCATTCTTTAGAAGCAACAGTGGGTGCTTTTAACAATGCATTTAACGTTTCTTTGTAATCACTTACCACTGGTTCAGCGTTGTCAATTGCTTGGAACGCTGCATAGTAAGCAGGCTCAGCAGATGGTTTATGGTAAACTGGTGCATCTTCTGCAAGGGCATCAGCTGGCACATTCGCTACTATTTCACCGTTGTGAAGTAGACGAAGCATTTTGTCATCTGTAACGACACCAATAGCTACTGCATCTAAATCATATTTATCGAAAATCGCTTTAATTTCATCTTCGCGACCTTTTTTCACAACTAATAACATACGTTCTTGAGACTCGGATAACATCATTTCGTAAGCTGTCATGCCTGTTTCGCGTTGAGGCACTAAGTCTAAATTCATTTCTACACCTGAGCCAGCCTTCGAAGCCATTTCAGCCGATGATGAAGTAAGACCAGCCGCACCCATATCTTGAATACCCACTAGTGCATCAGATTTCACAACTTCTAAACATGCTTCAAGTAAAAGCTTCTCCATAAATGGATCCCCTACTTGAACTGCTGGGCGTTTATCTTCTGAGTCTTCCGTCAATTCCTCGGATGCAAATGTCGCTCCATGGATACCATCACGACCCGTTTTCGCACCAACGTACATGACTGTATTACCGACCCCAGCAGCAATACCACGCTGAATATCTTTATGGTCGATTAAACCAACACACATCGCGTTAACAAGTGGATTTCCTTCATAGCAAGGATCAAATTGAATTTCGCCACCTACAGTTGGAATGCCGATACAGTTACCGTATCCAGCGATACCAGCTACGACTTCTTCAAATAAATATTTACCACGTGCTGACTTCAACTCACCAAAACGTAAAGAGTTCAACATCGCAATCGGGCGAGCCCCCATTGAGAATACGTCACGGATAATACCACCAACACCAGTTGCTGCACCTTGATAAGGCTCGATTGCAGATGGATGGTTATGAGATTCCATTTTAAATACAACTGCTTGTTCATCACCAATGTCTACGATTCCCGCACCTTCACCAGGCCCTTGTAATACTTGAGGACCTTTCGTAGGGAATTTACGTAATACTGGTTTTGAATTTTTGTATGAGCAGTGCTCAGACCACATTACTGAGAAAAGACCTGTCTCTGTCCAGTTTGGCAGACGACCTAAAATACCTTCTACCATTGCAAATTCTTCGTCTGACATCCCCATACCAGCGTATAGCTTTTCATCTTTAATTTGCTGTGCTGTTGGCTCAAACTTAGTTGTTGACATGATTTTCCCTCCACTGCTTCACAATTGATTTAAATACTGCTAGACCGTCTGCTCCGCCCACAAGTGCAGCAACAGCTCGTTCTGGGTGAGGCATCATACCTAATACATTGCCGCGCTCGTTAATAATCCCTGCGATATCTGCTAAAGAACCGTTTGGATTTTCTCCTGAGTATGTGAACACGATTTGATTGTTATCTTGTAGTTTTTGTAATGTTTCCTCGTCACAGTAATAGTTACCTTCACCGTGAGCGATTGGAATATTGATTACTTGACCTTGCTCATATTGATTTGTGAATAATGTATTGTTGTTTTCAACTTTAAGCTGTATCGTACGGCACATAAATTTTAAGTTTTTGTTACGTAGTAATGCACCAGGCAATAAGCCAGCCTCCGTTAGAATCTGGAATCCATTACATACACCTAACACAGGTTTACCAGCATCTGCTGCCTTTTTAACCTCTGCCATAATGTTAGATTGGTTTGCCATTGCACCACAACGTAAATAGTCACCATAAGAGAAGCCTCCTGGTACTAAAATGCCGTCAAAGCTACTTAAATCCGTTTCTGTATGCCATACATATTCTACTTCTTCACCTAGTTCATCTTTAATCGCATGATACATATCGATGTCACAGTTTGACCCAGGGAATACGAGTACTGCGAATTTCATGATTAGTTAGCCTCCTCGACTTCGTAACGGTAATCTTCAATTACTACATTCGTTAAAACTTTTTCACACATTTCTTTTACTAGAGTGTCGATATCGCGCGCTGAATCACTGATTGTAAGCTCTAGATATTTACCAATACGTAATTCCTCTACTTCGCCGTAACCCATTTTTGCTAAAGAACCTTGTACTGCTGAGCCTTGTGGATCTAGAATACTCTCACGTAATGTTACGAAAATTTTAACTTTTTTCATTGTTATTTGCCTCCGAGTCTAGAAAGAATAATAGTATATACTTCAGTTAAATCACCAAGGTCTCGACGAAAGACGTCTTTGTCCAACTTTTGTTTAGTTTCTGTATCCCACAATCTGCACGTATCTGGTGAAATTTCATCTGCCAGTAGCACATCGCCATTTGTATCACGTCCAAATTCTAATTTAAAATCAATTAAAGTAACGTTCACATCTGCGAATATTGGTTGCAGTACTTTGTTAACAGCTAATGCGCCATCATACATTGCTGTCACTTCTTTTGGTGTTGCAAGTTCTAGTACATCAATATGCTCCGTTGATATTAACGGATCGCCTAGATCATCGTCTTTATAATAAAATTCAACGATTGGACGTTTTAATGGTGTGCCTTCCTCAAAGCCAAGGCGTTTAGCTAAGCTGCCAGCCGCAATGTTGCGTACTACGACTTCGATTGGAATAATTTCGACCCTTTTCACAAGTTGCTCTGTATCAGACAATTGTTTTACGAAATGTGACGCAATTCCGTTTGCTTGTAATTTTTCGAAAATTAATGAAGTAATGCGATTGTTTAATACACCTTTTCCTTCGATTTCTTCTTTTTTCTCACCATTAAATGCTGTTGCACTATCCTTGTATTCTACTAGGAGTACATTAGACTCCTCAGTTGCATACAATTTTTTTGCTTTACCTTCATACAAAAGTTGATCTTTATTCATTTCGTCATTCCCCCAGATTATTATGAAATACGCTTAGACGCATTGATGTTCGGATTTTGAATTGTACTTAAGCAATTCAAAATCCGTAACATCTGTCAACGGCACTAACTTTATTTAGTCGAATGATTGAATAAAAGTTAGTTTAGTCCAAGACGCTCAAAAATCATGTCTACATGCTGTAAATGATAGTTATAGTCAAAGCACTCATCCAATTCTTCCTTTGTTAAATACGATGTAACTTTTTCACTTGCATCGACTAACGTACGGAATTGAACTTGCTCGTCCCACGCCTGCATTGCTAATGGCTGTACTGTATCATAGGCTTCCTCGCGCACTAAGCCTTTATCGATTAGTGCTAATAAAATGCGTTGAGAGTAAATCAGCCCATATGTGCGGCCCATATTACGTTTCATGTTTTCAGGGAATACTGTTAAATTTTTTACGATGTTACCAAAGCGATTTAACATATAGTTCAATGTAATTGTTGCATCCGGTAAAATCACACGCTCTGCCGATGAATGTGAAATATCACGTTCATGCCATAACGCTACATTCTCATAAGCTGTTACCATATAACCACGCATTAAACGTGACATACCAACCATGTTTTCAGAACCGATTGGATTGCGTTTATGCGGCATTGCTGATGAGCCCTTTTGTCCTTTTGCAAAAGCTTCTTCTACTTCTCGTGTTTCGGATTTTTGTAAGCCGCGAATCTCAGTTGCGAATTTTTCAATTGATGTTGCAACTAATGCTAATGCACCTAAATATTGTGCATGACGATCACGCTGTAGTGTTTGTGTTGAAATCGGTGATGCAGCCAAGCCTAATTTGTCACATACATATTGTTCAACACGTGGATCGATATTGGCATATGTGCCAACTGCTCCAGACATTTTGCCAGTTTCAATCACTTGCGTTGCTGCGTCAAAACGTTCTAGGTTACGTTTCATTTCTTCATACCATAAGCCTAGCTTTAAGCCAAAAGTTGTTGGTTCTGCATGAACACCATGTGTGCGTCCCATCATAACCGTATGCTTATGCTCTTTTGCTTTTACGGCAATAATATCGATAAATTTCACAATATCTTGTCGTAAAATATCATTCGCTTGTTTAATAATATAAGAAAGTGCTGTGTCAACTACGTCTGTCGAAGTTAAGCCATAGTGCACCCATTTACGTTCCTCACCTAGCGTTTCGGAAACTGCACGCGTAAAGGCTACAACATCATGGCGTGTTTCTTTCTCAATGTCTAAAATACGATTTACATCAAAGGAAGCATTGTCACGAATTTTTGCTACATCTTCCTTAGGAATATCGCCAATTTCTGCCCAAGCCTCACATGCTAGAATTTCAACCTCTAACCAAGCCTGGTATTTATTTTGTTCTGTCCAAATTGCACCCATCTCGGGTCTTGTGTAACGTTCAATCATTGCGTATCTCCTTCTATTCTGACCAAATGCCAGAATGCTCGATTTCTTTTAAAGTATGGTCCAAATCTTTTGTCATAATCGTTACGTGGCCCATCTTTCGGTTCACCTTAGCTTCAGCTTTCCCATAAAGATGCAATGACCAATCAGGATATTTTGCAATTGAGTTACTTAGTGGCATTACATGTTGCCCTAAAACATTCACCATAATTGTTGGTGCCCATAGTTGTGGTTTGCGCAGTGGCCAACCACAAACAGCACGAATATGCTGATGGAATTGTGATACATTACATGCTTCTATTGAAAAGTGACCTGAATTATGAGGTCTTGGTGCTAATTCATTAATAATAATGCCACCATCTGCTAAAACGAACATTTCTACCGCCAGTGTGCCTACTAAATTTAGATAATCTGCAATTTTCAAAGCTTCACTTTCAGCTGCTAACGCTGTTTCATCTTTGATACGTGCCGGTACAATTGTTTCATGTAAAATATGATGCACATGAATATTTTCACCAACTGGCTGACAATATGATTGCCCATCACCATTCCGTTGTACAATAACAGATACCTCTTTCACGAACGGGACAAATCCCTCAGCTATGCATTGTGAGTGAGCGAAAAGCCCTTCCGCTAATGGGAGGTCTACTGCTGACTTTAGAAGTTGCTGTCCTTTGCCGTCGTAACCACCTCGTGCTGTTTTCACAATACACGGATATCCAATGGTATCAATGTTGTCTACTAGCTCTTCATATGTTCCAGCCACTACATAGGGCGCTACTGGACAACCTGCGTTCACTATCGCTGCCTTTTCGGTTACACGGTTTTGTGTAATGCGAACTAATTCTGCTCCTTGAGGTACGTAAGCCATTTGAGTTAAACGCTTTAAGCCGTCATAATCAATATTTTCGAACTCATACGTTATTACATCACTTACTTCTGCAAGTTCCTCTAATGCTGACTCATCATCGTATGGTGCCACAATACGAATATCTGCCACCTGTCCACAAGGGGAATCCATTGAAGGTTCTAAAACGGCAATTTTATAGCCCGCTTCCTTTGCAGCAAGTGCCATCATACGACCAAGTTGTCCCCCACCGATTATACCTATCGTTTGTCCGGGATAAATAATCTTTGTCACACTAAGTCACCTGTGCTTTCCAATACCTGTTGCTTTGTCGCCTCGCGTCTAGCATCTAGTTTGTTAGCAAGCTCTGCATCAGTTGTCGACAAAATTTGCGCTGCCAGCAAGCCTGCGTTCGTCGCTCCAGCTTTACCAATCGCAACAGTTGCTACAGGAACACCACCTGGCATTTGGACAATAGATAAAAGCGAATCAAGCCCATTAAGTGCACGAGACTGTACAGGTACACCAATAACTGGTAACGTCGTTTTTGCTGCCACCATTCCAGGTAAATGTGCCGCACCGCCAGCACCTGCAATAATTACTTGAATACCTCGCTCACGTGCTACTTCTGCGTATTCAAACATTAAATCAGGGGTACGATGTGCGGATACTACCTTTTTCTCGTACGGTACTTGTAATTCATCTAAAATATCACATGCATGCTTCATTGTTTCCCAGTCACTTGAACTACCCATAATGACACCGATTTTCGGATTCATGAATTGTCGCTCCTTTTAAACGATAGAAAAATGATCGATTATTGTGCTAGCCTCTATTATTCAATAGCCACTGCATTTCTTTACTTTTATCTACATAGAAAATCCCCAAATAAACTACTCTCTACAATACACGTGAAAGCAGCTTACTTGAGGACTTATTATGAAAAGAATATGCAGATTTACACATCTGTACACACACCTTCCCGTAACATGCCAAAAGTTGCTTTCCCGCATAGTCCAGCATTTACGGTGCTGGGTAGAGACACTAGAGCCAATCCTCTAGCATATATGAGGGATTTAATTGTTTTTCCTTATCACATTTTAACAATTGAAAACACTATCGTCAATGCAAAAATGCGAACGATTTATTTTCGACAATTAGCATTGTTCGGTTTTAAGTCAAATTTATTCAAATTCTTGACACAACATCGCTTTAAATTGTATTTTTTGACGTAAATACGTTGGTTCTCCATCTACTATATGAAAAATCGGTTCCTCTTTCCGCCCTACCGCTAGATAACCGTCGTGACGCATTCTCGTCAAGCATTCGTCAATCGTCTCATTTTCTTCTACTTCATACCAAATTTGCTTTTTCCCCAAAGTACTCTTCCTTCCAATTTCTTGTCTTTTAATATTCTTCCTTTCTTGACATTCATTATACCCTGATATGATATTTCAAGAATACACGATTTTGTAACAATTATTAATTACGCAATAAATTTATGGAGGAGGTGAAAACATGAAGATTTCTATTGATACAGAAGCGCTCAGTTTTTAAAAAAAATTATAGCAGGCGTATAATATTAATCAGAGTCAACCGCACTGAATTCATGCTAGTGTTTTTTCAGAACAACTAATACATGTCCTTTATTTATCGGGTACATATCTAAAAAGCAACAATATCATGTGCATAAATAATAAAAGCTTTCTCTACCTTTGAAAGAATCTCACAAAATGGACATGTTACCATTGATTCACTCTCAATAAAATGAGATTTATTCATACTTTAGATTTTTATGATTAGAATGGTAAAAGCAGTAAGAGAACTTTATAATGATTCGACATATTGTAGCGTCTATTTCAAGTAAAATATAATTTTTATAATTTATAAAACAAAAAAAGTCGAGGAATAAATCCTCGACTTTTACATTTTGCCTAGCGACGTCCTACTCTCACAGGGGGAAGCCCCCAACTACCATCGGCGCTAAAGAGCTTA
>NZ_JBMGUV010000021.1:0-94230 GCF_049058285.1 Lysinibacillus sp. UGB7 | reverse complement strand
TACTTGTTAAATCTAGTACAATAGTTGCTTCATATGCGCCGCCGCATTTGTTGTTTCCAACCAAGCCATTTTCTTATTCAGGTATTACACTCCTATAAAGCTTTTTAACTTCTTCATAGATCTTATCAAAATTGTTTTGCGATTAGTAATCACGACGAAGTATTCGTTACTTCAAATATTTGGAAATTATTTCAATTTGATGATTGTTTACTATTGATTAGACAAATATTCCATGGTAAAACTCGATAATATTGGTATATCCTTTGGAATAAATCTATCTTTCTTTTATAATAGAGATGAACAGAATTAGTAGGAGGTTATTAATATGAAAAAAAATCAAAGTAAATGGATTGTGAGTACAGCATCTGCTGCATTGGTTGCGGCAGCTGTTGTTCCTGCTGCAAGTGCAGCCTCCTTTACAGATATTGCAAAGAGTGACCATAAAGAGGGGATATTGGCATTAGCAGATGCAAAAATTGTAGGTGGTTATACTGACGGTACATTTAGACCAAACGCTCCCCTTACGCGTGGCAATGTCACAAAATTTTTAGGGAAATGGCTTGTATCGGAACACTATCAAGTACCAGCAGATTACAATAAAAAAGTACGTTTTACAGACTTACAGCCTGCATCTACAAAAGATAAAGAATTATTACAATATGCAGCACTTATTTACGATACAGGTATTTCCAAAGGTACTAATAACAAATTAACGCCTTCCGAGAATATTTCACGTGAACAAATGGCTTCTTACTTAGTACGTGCTATTGAAACAGTTTACGATATCGATTTAATTGCGAAGTATAAAGAGGAAAACTATAAATCTTCTATTACAGATTTAAAAAATACGTCCTCAACAGAGAATCGTGAGGCAATTATTGCACTAGAGTATGCAAAGATTACAAATGTTAAGGCATTTAATCCAACCAACACATTAACACGTGGTCACTTTGCATCTTTTTTACATCGTACTATGACAAATGTCACTGATATGCTCAAAGAACATGAAGTACCTTTACTCATCCAAACAGTTAAAGTTGTAGATGCCAATACACTACAGGTTACATTAACAGATGGGACAAGCCATAAGGTAACATTAGCAACGCCACTTACTGAAAATGTGGAAACAAAGGTAGATTTTAAAATTAATGATAAATCCTATTCAGCTGTTGTTACATATGAAGTCAATGAGCTGAAGGTGCAATCCATTGAGGGAATCAATGCCTCTCAGATCAAAGTTGTTTTCAACCTAGCAATTGACCCGCTCTCTGTCTTAAAAACAGATGGGAAATTACAGGATAATATTGCGGCTTTCTCTAATGTGGACACTTTAAGAGCACTATCAGTTGTGAAAACAGAAATCAGTGCTGATAGAAAATCAATCATCTTTACAGTAAATGAGCCATTAAAAGGCACACATCGTTATGTGTTAAACAACATCAAATCTGAAAAGGGCTTACTGCTTAAAAGAGTAGATGCGAATTTTGTCATTGCTGGGGATACACAACCACCTACTATTTTGGGAACAACACAAGGAAATAACTCTTCAATCGTAAAAGTGCAGTTTTCTAAGCCAATGGCAGCATTTCCAAATGAACGCATTCAATTCACATTACCAAATGGAACAAAGGTAATGAATGTGGTAGGGAGTATTGAACAAAACGCAACTGAAGCAACCTTTGATTTATCAGCTGCAACAGTGAATGGTAGTTATTTAACACCAGGTACAGCTATGCAGATTACATTTGTAGCGGCAACAGATTTGTCAGGGAATATAATTTCACCAAACCCTGCAACTGTAACAGTGAAAAAAGGAGATAAGGATGGTATTCCGCCAACACTATCTTCTGTCACACAAACTGGCCCAAATACATTCCAGTTATTATTCTCAGAAGAGATTCAACCACTTTATGCATATGATCTTTTAATTAAAAACGGACAGACTTCAATTTCCGTGAATAAAGTAGAGAAAGATCCCAAAAATGGTCGTTTAATCAATGTGACGGTTGATCCAAAAAGTATACTTCAAGGAATTACAACGATTGGGACAGCTTCTAGCCGTGTCATTACTGACTTATCAGGTGAAACGGCAACATTCTCAACTGTATATAACTTTATAAAAGATGACAGAGCGCCTGTCCTAATGAATTCTGAAATTGTTTACGAGGATAATGTAGAATATTTACAATTATCGTTCGATAAGCCAGTACAGATAGGAGCTTACGCAAAAGCATCATTTACGGGAAGCTATATGAATAACCACATTTTGTATGAGGTATCAAGAGGATCTCAAAGCGATATTCATACCGTAAAAGATCAGCCTACAAAATTACGTGTTAAAATTGCAGGTCTGCTAGGCCCTTATGATACAAAGGGAGCTCTTTACGATGGCAAACTAACTTTATTTAATGTTACGAATTTATATGGTGTGCCTATCAATGAAGTGCAAAATGTAAAATTTACACGTAACGGTGATTTAAGTGTTAATGGTAATAAACTGACATTAACGCAGTACAATGCAATTCAAACATCTGCGACAGATTATTCTATTAAAGATAATAATATTGTTTATTTAAATTTCAATTATCCAGTTGATCCAGCACTTGCTCAAAACGTTCAAAATTATATTATTGATAACGCTCAAGTAGAAAGTGCAGTTGTAGAGGCATCCAATTTAAATCGCATTAAGCTTACAGTGAAAAAAGATTCGAATTATTTTAATGGCATACGAAATTTCACGATTAAAGGCTTAAGAGCAGCAAACTCTATGGAATCATTCGATGAGGTGCGAACTACAGTTAATCTTAAAGAAAATATTGCACCAAAGGTTGTGAATGTGAATGTTAGCAATTCACAAACGTTAGAACTTGTTTTCAGTGAGCCAGTAATAAACGTTAATAGTATGGACTTTGATATTAGTGTGAATGGTTCTTCGGTAGCAGCAAGTACTTATGCACAAGGCAATGATAGAGTGCTGATTACAATATCTCAGAGTGGATATTTATTTGAAAACGGTAGAAATGTTACGATTCAAGCTTCACCACGTAATGCTATTACAGATAATAATGGAAATAAGTTAGATTTCACTTCACAAACAATAACAGTGCAAAGATAAATAATAGGGATTAAGCAAGGATTTCCTATGACAGATATTTGTTTTTCCACAAGGTAAATTACCTGACGTGGGACATACTAAATGCAGTAGATATTAATTTTATCTACTGCATTTTTTTTATGTATATTCACAAGAGAAAGCCCTAGATTTTCATTTTATCGTACCATTAATGTAAGATAAACGGTGCTTTATGAATATACTGAGGACCTTTATGTTCATTTTTTATTTTGGTACCTTATTTTGAATTTTACGCCTTAATCGACTAAGATGGTAATAGAAACAAGACTAGGAGGAATATGGATGGATAAACTTGTGTGGGTGAATAATCAACAATATTTATTACAGAAAAATATAGAACAATCCGTACCTTTTTTACAGCATTTCACATCAGAGCAAGTAAATCGTGTTACAGCATTTCATCATACATATGAAAAGTTTAAAAATACACCTCTACGAAATTTACAAGCTCTTGCCTCATTGCTGGGCGTACAAAATATAATGGTAAAAGATGAGTCTTATCGCTTTGACTTAAATGCATTCAAAGTATTAGGCGGTGTTTATGCAATAGGACAGTATGTCGCCAATATATTAGGAAGAAATATTGAAGATTTATCATTTGAACAACTTAAATCACCAGAAGTAAAAAAACAGTTAGGAGACTTAACGTTTATTTCAACGACAGATGGTAATCATGGTCGTGGGGTAGCTTGGGCTGCTCGAGAGCTTGGCTTTAAAGCACGAATTTATATGCCTGCTGGTAGTGCCGAGGAGCGTCTACAAAATATTAAGAATGAAGGCGCTTATGCAGAAATGACGACTATGAATTATGATGATACGGTTCGTTATACCGCAAAGCTTGCGCAAGACAATGGCTGGGTCATCATACAGGATACAATGTGGGAAGGTTATGAGGAAATACCGCTATGGATTATGCAAGGCTATGCAACGCTTGTAAAAGAAGTGGTGGATCAGCTGGAAAAGGCGCCTTCGCATGTATTTTTGCAAGCGGGTGTAGGGT
Organism: Lysinibacillus sp. UGB7; assembly: GCF_049058285.1. NCBI lineage: Bacteria > Bacillati > Bacillota > Bacilli > Caryophanales > Bacillaceae > Lysinibacillus > Lysinibacillus sp. UGB7. Next base: position 90,097 of record NZ_JBMGUV010000021.1, on the reverse strand, counting down.
CTTTTGCAGGTGCCGTTGTGGCCTATTTAAAGCAATCTTATACACAAGAAATTACGTTCATTTTAGTAGAGCCTTATGCGGCAAATTGCTTTTACGAAAGCTTTAAACAAGGAGCACCACATTATGTAACGGTTGGAGGAGAAATGCAGACTATTATGGCAGGTTTAGCTTGTGGAGAACCAAATCCAATGGCTTGGGAAATTTTAAAAACCTATACGAAGATAGGGATATGCTGTCACGAGACTGTCGCTGCAACTGGTATGAGGGTGTTAGGCAATGCAATTGGAACAGATGCCCGTATTGTTGCAGGGGAATCAGGAGCGGCTCCATTTGGATGTTTTTATGAATTAATGACAAATGAGCATTATGCCTTACTAAGGGATACTTTACAAATAAACGAGCATTCCCGTGTGTTGTTTTTCAATACAGAGGGCGATACGGATGTAGAAAACTACCGCAACATTATGTGGCACGGAGGCTATGCAAAGTAGGAATAAAAGGCATCTCATTGAGATGCCCCAGATTGAAAACGAAAGGTATTCGGAATAATCACATTCCGAATACCTTTTGAAATTTTAGTAAATAATTACCAATATTCCTGTTAGCGAGAGTAGTACTCTACGAGCAACTATTTTCTTCCAATTTTGGACTTTAGCATGTTCATTAGCTAGCTTCTTCAAATTCATGGCAGCAAAAGTAAGCATCCCCTGCATGAACAATTTTTTAATCACTCGTAAGGTTGTCCAACGCATACCATGCTTTTCTTTCGCATCCGTACATACACGTTCCATCGTTTCTTTTCTACGTGCACGTTTGTTTCATGTCACTTTGATAACGTAAATGATCGGCTTCTTCCATATGATTGTACCCAAAAAGGAGTTCAATGATTTTCCGATGTCAGCATGTCTAATTAATCTGGTTCATTATTACTATTGTTCGTCATCCTACCCATCACCTCAATCATTTACAGACGTGCACTAGTTGATTGGAGTGCAGGCGGCGACTTCTGCGGGAATAGCATGAGCTGAATGCCCCACAGGAGCGTAGCGACGAGGAAACTGAAGCCATGCCCGCGAAAAGCGTCTGCCTTAGCGGAAAGTAACAGGTTTATATAGATACTCCTATTTCCAAAGAAAAAAGACTATAAACAAACACGTATCATCAAAGTATCGGATAACTGGAGTTGTTTTTAAAAAATATATATAAGATTTTTCTCTTGACCTTGACGTTGCGTAAAGGTTTAGAGTATGGGTAGTGGAGGTGAAAGTGGTGGAATACTCGATACAGGAACTAGCCAATTTGTCTGGCGTCAGTACAAGAACGTTACGGTATTATGATGAAATTGATTTGCTAAAGCCAGCAAGAACAAACGAGGCAGGTTATCGATTTTATGGAGAAAATGAGGTCGATGTACTGCAACAAATACTATTTTACAGAGCGTTAGATATGAAGTTGGCAACAATTCAGGAAATAATTCAGGCGCCTGATTTTCAACCTATAGTTGCACTTGAAACGCATCGCATGGCCTTACTCCAACGAAAAGAGCAACTTGAAAAATTATTACAAACAGTAGAAAAAACGATTGAATCATTAGAGGAGGAACGACCAATGACAAACGAAGAGAAGTTTAATGGATTTAAAGAGAAGCTAATTGAGGATAATGAAAAGCAATATGGTGAAGAAATTCGTGCGAAATATGGTAATGACACAATAGAAGCATCGAATTCTAAGTTGAAAAATATGACGGAGGAGCAATTTACGGCGATGCAGCAGCTAGAACAGCAATTATTTGAACGTTTAAAAGAGGCAATGGAAATTGGCGATACAAAAAATGATGTAGCAATGGAGGTTGCAGAGCTTCATAAACGTTGGCTAAGCTTTTCATGGCCGCAGTATTCCAAGGAAGCACATGTTGGTTTAGCGCAAATGTATGTTGCTGATGAGCGTTTTACAGCCTATTATGATGAGCGTGTAACAACGGGTGCTACACAATTTTTACATGATGCAATAATGGTGTATGCGCAAAATTAAGTAAGCCTTGTCATGCTTTATGTTTTAGAAACATTAATTTAGGAAAAAATGAAAGCATGAGGAGGAGATTTTTTTGAACCAACAAGTGATGGAAAAGTTAAAAAAGCAATTAGAACAGGACTTGCAGGAAATAGAACAACAGCTTGAGGAAGCAGAGCGACCACAAGCAACAGAGCTATCTAATTATGATAATCATCCTGCTGACAATGCAAGTGATTTAACAGATCAGCTAACAGAAATGGCTATCGATGGACACCGAGGTGATGATGCTGAGGAAATTAAACGTGCGCTTCAAGCAATGCAAGATGGCACATACGGCACATGTACTGTCTGTGGAGAGGAAATCCCACTTGGACGCTTAGAAGCTATGCCAAAAGCATTGACGTGTGTAGAGCATGCGGAACAAAAAGAGGAGCAAATAAGACCCGTGGAAGAAGAAGTACTATCGGCATCGCCAAAATCGGATGATTTCGAAGAAGTTGAAGAGTTTGGCTCATCAGATACACCTTCTGATAAAAATTAATTTAAGCAATCCTTGCCATGAGCAGTATAATAGCTGTAAGAGGTGAAGGGCATGGAAATTATTGATTTACATTGCGATGTACTAATGAAATTAACGCAGCTAGAAACAGCAAAGTTTGCAGATGATAGACGTTTGCATGCAAACAAAGAAAGGCTGCAACTAGGGCAAGTCAAAGCACAAGTGTTTGCTATTTTTATTAAACCAGATATCCCGCAGAGTTTGCAATTTTTAGAGGTCATGCGTCAAATTGAAGTATTCCATACGCATGTTTTACAAACCGAAGGCATGGTGCATATTACAGAGTGGTCACAACTAGATACATTGGCTCCACACGAAATTGGTGCTATTTTAAGTTTAGAGGGCTGTAGTCCTATCGGTAGTGATTTAACAAAGCTGTCCGCTATTTTAGATGCAGGCGTAAAGCTTGTTGGGCTTACATGGAATGAAGAAAATGCCGTAGCTTATGGCGCTGAACAAGATGCCAGTCTTGGCCTAAAAGCATTTGGAAAAGAAGTAGTGGATTTGCTAAATGAGCGAGCTATTATTATAGATGTATCTCATTTAAATGAGCAGGGCTTTTGGGATGTCTTGCCATTAGCGAAGCATATTATTGCTAGTCATAGTAATGCGCGAGCACTTTGTGATCATCCACGTAATTTAACAGATAAGCAGGCCAAGGCACTAGTAGCGCATGGTGGTCATATTCATGTAGTATACTTCCCTAAATTTATCGGTGAAGATGCGACAATAGACGATTTAGTTACACATGTAAAGCATCTAGCTAATTTAGTAGGAGTTGAACATCTCGGGCTAGGTTCTGATTATGACGGAATTGATTGCACAGTTCAGGGATTAGCACATGCTGGGGAGGCGCAAAATTTACTAGAAGCTTTACGTGCTCATTTTTTAGACGAAGAGGTACGTGGTATAGCAAGTAATAATTTACGTCAATTTATAAAAAAAGCAGCAACCCGTTAAGGCTGCCGCATATTTACCATAGCTAGGGTTGTACTTCATTAATAGAAAAAGTAATTTAACAGCAGTCCTACTGCTAATAGGAAGCCAAAGATTGTATTTGTTTGCGCTGTATATTTCATCGCAGGCATTACTTCTTTCGCTTCTTTTTTATCGCGGAAAATTTGGATGGCACGAAGCGGCTTCGGTACACTTAGGAAAATAATAAGTGCCCAAAAGGTAATACCATCAATTGCTACTAATGCAATTACCCATAAGTACGAAACGATGAAAAAGCCAGATAATACAGAAATAGCACGGTCACGTCCTACTAAAATGGCAAGTGTTTTACGACCACCTTCTGTATCACCAACGATGTCACGAATATTATTTGACAGCATGATGCCACCCACTAAAATCATACTTGGTACTGAGAGTAAAATCGCATCAAGTGTTACTGTAAGTGTTTGAATATAGTAGGCGATTAAGACAATCCCCATTCCCATAACAGCACCAGAAACAATTTCTCCAAATGGTGAATAGGCAATAGGATACGGCCCTCCAGTATATAAAAAACCAATAAGCATGCAAACGATTCCTACGGCAGCGAGCCACCAAGAGGTTGATGCACAAATATAAACGCCAAGAAGCATCGCAATTGCATAAAAGCTTAAGGCAATCATCATAATTGTTTTTGGTTGAACACCATGACGGACGATCGTTCCGCCAATGCCAACAGAGTGTTCATTATCAAGTCCAAGTTTGTAATCATAGTATTCGTTGAACATATTAGTTGCTGCTTGAATGAGCATACTTGCGATAAGCATAGCAAAAAATAGTCCAAAATTAATTGTTTCTTTATCAATTGCGAGTGCAATTGCAGTTCCTAAAAATACTGGAACGAATGAAGCGGTTAACGTATGTGGTCGTGTTAAATGCCACCAAACTTTAAAACCCCTATCAGCTTCAATGACTTTGGTCATAAGGTCTTTCTCTCCTTCAACTATTGTAGACTCTTCTTATTTTATACGAAGAAAGAGAAAATGGATAGGTTCACAGCTTATTACATACTGTTCAGTTGAAAAAAATGATACAATAGAACATGCATTTATGAACTGGAAATATAAAAATACAGCCGTCAAATAGTGAAAGATGGCTATTTTAGCGTATTAAACATGATTCAATGGATAGACAAGCGTCACTGAGTTACGTCAAAGCCCGGGCAGCTGTTTCAGATTGTTTGACGTTTCAGTGATAAGTACAATGTTGATTACATTGCAAACTACTAAGTCTATAACGAAAAGACTCCAACTTACTGAACAAAGGATAATTCAACATCTGAACGTATTGACAGATACAAATACACCAAGGCTTAATTGATTGATTATGTACATTGCAACAACGGAGGTAATATTCATGCAACAGAAGTGGTACCAAGCCACAGAAATAGAAGTGGACTCTTTGGGCCAAAACCTTCATTTTTATATGGAAACGATCGAAGTAAGTCGCTTATCGGCGCTAGCATTTTATGCAGCGGGTGAGGAGCGTTATAAAGGTGAACGATTTTATTGGCAAAATAGAGAAAAAACAATGACATTAGTGGGTTTAGGACATGCCCATACGATTCAAAATAACGCAAAAAATGACCGCTTTGACGAGGTGGAAGCGGAGTGGAAGCACTTAACGAAACATTGTGTTAAGGGCCAAGCTGAGCTACAGCCCATTTTATTTGGCGGTTTTACATTTGATCCACAAAATAATGTGGATGGGGAGTGGACGGGCTTTCCCGAAGCATATTTTGCACTGGCAACATATCAGCTTGTATTGCGTGATGACAAAGCATATGTGAGCATTCATCTTATTACACATGAAAAACAGCCAGAAGAACAGATGGAAGCACTACGTCAAGAGCGTGATCATTTCATTCACGCTGCGCAGGTAAAAGAAGTGGGAACGTATTCAAAGCCTGAAATAACAAGTTATTTTGAGCCGTATAAGGAGCCGTACCTAGCGTCGATTGACCAAGTGACAGCCCTGATTAAGGCGAAGAAGGCCAATAAAGTCGTTATTGCACGATCGCTTGCTTTACAGTTTAAAGAGCAGGTAGCATCACCACAAATACTATCGCAAATTATAAATGAACAGCCGGAAAGTTATTTGTTTGGATTAGAGCGTCACGAATTATTATTTTTTGGTGCGTCACCGGAACGACTTGTGAAAGTTAAAAATGGACATGCCTATTCATCATGTGTGGCAGGCTCTATTAAACGTGGTAAAACAGCTGATGAAGATGAAACCTATGGACAAAGCTTATTAAATGATCCAAAAAATGGTGGCGAGCATCACTATGTGGTTGATATGATTGCTGATATTTTCCGTAAAAACTGTATCAATGTGAAAATACCTGATGGTCCACGCTTACTAAAAATTAGAGATATTCAACATTTATATACACCGGTTGAAGGTCAGTTAAATAATGGAGCAACTATTTTGCAACTGACAAAGTATTTGCATCCGACGCCAGCTTTAGGCGGTGTGCCGAGACAAGAAGCAATGGCAGCTATCCGTAAATATGAGCCGATGAATCGTGGGCTTTATGCTGCACCAATTGGTTGGATGGATGCAGAGGGAAACGGAGAATTCGCGGTAGCTATTCGTTCGGCAGCATTAATTAAAGATAAGGCCTATTTATATGCAGGTGGCGGTATTGTAGCTGATTCAGAACCACAGTCTGAATATGACGAAACGTTAGTGAAATTCCGTCCGATGCTTCGGGCGTTAGGAGGACAATTACATGAGTGAACAGAAGATATTAACTGATTATGTATATAAAATTGTCGCATCACTCGTACAAGCAGGTGTACGAAATGTTGTAGTAAGTCCAGGTTCACGTTCGACACCCCTTGCTTATGCTTTTGCATCAACAAAGCAGCTTAAAATATATCGCCAAGTTGATGAACGATCTGCCGCATTTTTCGCATTAGGTATTGCTAAAGCTACGGCACAGCCGGTTGTCCTATTATGTACATCAGGTACAGCTGCCGCAAATTACTACCCTGCGATTGTAGAGGCTAGTTATGCACGCGTACCATTAATCGTTATGACAGCAGATCGTCCCCATGAATTACGAGAAGTAGGGGCACCACAAGCTATCAATCAACCAAATTTATATGGTCCTCATGTAAAGTGGAGTGTTGATTTTCCACTGCCAGATAACGCTGCACCAACATTGCCATTTATTGAGCGTCACCTTGCTCGAGCGGTTGCCATAGCGACGAGTGCACCGTCTGGACCTGTGCATATTAATGTACCGTTCCGTGAGCCATTGCTGATCGATTTTCGTGAGGAGTTACCTGAAGCATCATTTAAGCAAAGTAGCATTGCTGAGCTAACGCCTTCTGTGGCAATACAACAGGAGCTAGCGTCAATTTTACGCACGACAAAACGAGGCTTTGTCGTTATTGGTGAGCTTGCGCTAGGGACAGATGTAACTATTTTATGGGACTTTGTCCGTCAATTGAAATGGCCTGTTATTGTGGAGAGTTTATCAAATATGCGAACGTCTGTACCAGAAGATTGTTTGCCATATGTTATTTCAACGTATGATGCGATTATGAAAAGTGAAGAATTTAAAGCGCTTGTTGAGCCAGAAACAGTGCTACGTTTAGGTTCACAGCCTGTATCGAAATTTATGATGCAATTTATTGCGAAGTCACGACCAAATACTTATATAGTTGTGGATGAAGACCCCATGTTCCGAGATTCTACAGGTGTATCGACACACTTTATTCATGCAAGTGTTGGTGATTGGCTCGTACAGTTAGATGTTCCTGCAACTGCGCTAGAAGCGGAGTACTTAGCGGAATGGCAAGATGCTAATGATATTGCACTGGAGTATATTGAACACTATACAGCAGGAGCAATCGATGAGGGTGCCATGGTGAGTCGTTTACTAGAGATGATTCCTAATGGCAGTGATATTTTTGTTAGCAGTAGTATGCCAATTCGTGATATTGATACATTTTTAATGAAAACGACAAAGGATCTTCGCATTTTTGCAAATCGTGGTGCGAATGGTATCGATGGTGTTGTATCTACAGCAATGGGCTTTAGTCAAGTGAATGGTCGTGAAACCTATCTACTCATTGGCGATTTAGCCTTTTTACATGATGTCAATGGACTTATAGCATCGCGCTACCAAGAATGTAATATTACTATTATTGTCATGAATAACGATGGCGGTGGTATATTCTCTTATCTACCACAATCAACAGTAGAAGCACATTATGAAGATTTATTTGGCACACCAACAGCACTTGAATTCCGTGATATTGCACATATGTATGGTATGGAATATATTCGGGTAGAGGACATTTCTGAGCTATTATCGAAATTTAACATAGTGAAAAAACGTCCGTTACGTTTACTAGAAATATTTACGGATAGAGAAGAAAATGTCTATGCCCATCGTGCGCTTTGGAATCTCATTAATGCAGGTTTAAAGGCATGGCAAAGCTAAAGATTCGAGGCATTGAGACGCACGTAAAAATATGGAATGAGGAAGCACAACAAACGATTGTGGCTTTGCATGGTTTTACTGGTAGTACGGAGACGTGGCGAAATTTAGCGGATGCTTTGCCTCAAGTGCGCATTGTCGCAATTGATTTAATTGGTCATGGGCAAACGGCTGTACCTGAGCAAATTAGCCGCTTCACCATGCTAGAACAACTGCGTGATTTAGAGGAAGTTTTTAATCAACTACAGCTAGAAAAATTTACGCTATTAGGCTATTCGATGGGTGGACGTATCGCATTATCATACGCAATTACGTACCCAGCACGTGTAGACAAGCTAATATTAGAAAGCGCTTCTCCAGGATTACGTTCATCTGAAGAACGAAAGTCGCGTTGTGAGCGCGATAATGCACTTGCTGAAAAAATAGCGGCAAACGGTGTGGAATCCTTTGTCCATGCATGGGAAAATATCCCGTTATTTGCCTCGCAGAAACGTTTACCTGCAATTGCCCGACAAGCAATTCGCCTAGAGCGACTCGCCCAAAGGGAAAGTGGTCTAGTTGGTAGCTTACGAGGGATTGGCACTGGTATGCAACCGTCAAATTGGTCGCTTTTAACACAAATGGATATGCCTGTACTGCTTATTACTGGCGCACTAGACGAAAAGTTTTGTCACATTGCCATTGACATGAAAGCGTTATTAAAAAATGCACAACATATGACAGTAAATGACGTGGGACATGCAATTCATGTGGAAAATCCCGCTGAGTTTGCTACAATAGTAATGAAGAATTTAACGTGATGTTTTATTACGTTAGCGTCTCGATTTTTTCGAAACGAATTATTAATTAGGAGGTAATACAATGACACGTCAATGGACTACTTTACATACTTACGAAGATATTAAGTATGAATTTTATAACGGTATCGCTAAAGTAACGATTAACCGTCCAGAAGTTCGCAATGCATTCCGTCCCAAAACGGTTATGGAAATGATTGATGCATTTTCACGCGCGCGTGATGATAAAAATGTAGGTGTTATCATTTTAACAGGAGAAGGAGAACATGCCTTCTGCTCAGGTGGTGACCAAAAAGTACGCGGACATGGTGGCTATGTAGGGGACGATGAAATCCCACGTTTAAATGTGCTTGACCTACAACGTTTAATCCGCGTTATTCCAAAACCAGTAGTAGCGATGGTTGCGGGCTATGCAATCGGTGGAGGCCATGTATTACACGTTGTATGTGACCTGACAATCGCAGCTGACAATGCTCGTTTTGGACAAACTGGACCAAAAGTTGGTTCATTCGATGCTGGTTACGGTTCAGGCTATCTTGCACGTATTATTGGTCATAAAAAGGCACGTGAAATTTGGTTCCTTTGCCGTCAATATGATGCACAGCAAGCACTTGATATGGGATTAGTTAACACAGTTGTTCCTTATGCGCAATTGGAAGACGAAACTGTTCAATGGTGTGAGGAAATGCTGCAAATGTCTCCAACTGCGCTACGCTTCTTAAAAGCGGCGATGAACGCAGATACAGACGGCTTAGCAGGTCTTCAACAAATGGCGGGTGACGCAACACTTCTTTACTACACTACAGATGAAGCAAAAGAAGGTCGTGACGCTTTCAAAGAAAAACGCCAACCAGACTTCGGTCAATTCCCAAGATTCCCTTGATTATTTAGATCGATTATCGGCTCGTGTCTCTTAACAGATGCGAGCTTTTTTATGTATTTGAATGGTTGAAGCGGATAAAAGCTATGAAATGACGGATAAAAAGAGAAAAGTCGCGGATAGAATCTATGAAGTGACGGATAGAAAGAGAAAAGTGATGGATAGAATCTATGAAGTGACAGATAAGGATAGAAAACAGTCAATAGACGGATTACGCCAAGAAGCGGTAAGCTTAATAGTGTGAATGATTGGAGGGAACAAAAATGTATCCAAATTGGATTTTGCAGCGTGCGTATTTAACGCCATTACGTAATGCTCTCACATATGAAGGACAAACATGGACGTTTCAAGAATTAAACGAACTTTCCATGAAACGGGCGCGTCAGTTAACAGCGCTTGGTATCAAACAAAAAGATCGAATTGCTCTATTGGGACCAAGCACATCTAGTCTTGTTGTAATGATGTACGCGTGTATGCATTTACAATGTGAAATGGTGATGCTTAATCGTAGATTATCTCAATCAGAAATAGCCTATCAATTAGAGGATTCGGAGGCTGTAACGGTACTAGTGGCAGATGAGGATGCTGAGAAGATACCGACGAATACCTTGTCATACTATTTGTTTTCTAGTGTTGAGGACGGTACAGAGCAAGACGTAGACATTGCGAAAGAATGGTCATTGGCACAAACTACATCAATTATGTACACGTCTGGGACAACAGGTTTTCCAAAAGGCGTTCGTCAAACGGTTGGGAATCATCAGGCAAGTGCAACGGCCTCTGTACTTAATTTAGGTTTACAAACCGATGATACATGGCTATGTGCTGTGCCACTATTTCATATAAGCGGTTTTTCAATTTTAGTACGGTCGTTATTGTATGGCAACAAAGTGCAGTTATACGAACATTTTGATGTGGACGCTATTGCTCACAATATTATCGATGGAACAGTGACACATATGTCGGTAGTTGCTGTGACACTAGAACGAATTTTACATGCCCTTGAGCAGAGAAGTGCACTAGCTTCACCACTTTTTAAAATGTTATTGGCAGGAGGTGGTCCTGTACCGATGGATTATTTAAAACGTGCCAATGCTTTAAAACTAGCGGTAGCACAAACATACGGTATGACAGAAACCTCATCGCAAACTGCTACACTCGCAAGCGAAGATGCAATGCATAAAATTGGTTCAGCAGGGAAGCCTTTATTTTTCAACCAAATTAAAATCATCGAGCCAAATGCACAAGGTGAAGGGGAAATTTGTATTCGTGGACCACATGTAACACCCGGTTATATTGGCCGTTTTGCCCAAAAAAGTGCCACTATAGAAGGCTGGCTTCATACAGGCGATGTGGGTTATATGGATGAGGCTGGCTTTTTATTTGTTGTAGATCGTCGTGCCGATTTAATAATTTCTGGTGGGGAAAATATTTACCCTGCCGAAATTGAAAATGTACTGTTGGCACATTCGGCTGTACAGGAAGCGGGGGTGTGTGGCATAGAGCATAATCAATGGGGCCAAGTACCAATTGCCTTTGTCGTTTTAAAGGAACAAGTATCAATGGAGCAATTACAAACGTTTTGTCGAAAAAAGCTGGCTAAATATAAAGTACCCAAAAAAATCATCGTTATCGATGAACTTCCACGCAATGGTGCAAATAAGTTATTGAGAAGAAAATTAGTGGAATTGCTTCCACATGAAAGGAGCCTTCATTAAAATCAAGGCTTCAGTGATTTTCATTAATGACGTGTTCGTATGTAAAATCAGTGTCTTTTACCACTGCTTACACTGTTTATGTTTCTCGCCATGTCCAAACAGCGAGTTTCTTCAATTTTATGGCAGAAAAAGTAAGCATCGCCTGCATGGACAATTTTTTGAGACCTCTTATGGTTGTCCAACACATAGTTTACGAACTAAGTGATTTTGTGGTACCACTTGAGCAATCGTAATTATTTCAGGTTGATCACGGTCATTCTGTAAGTTTTTTTGACATCAAAGCACAACATCTCTGATTCTTTATAGAAAGGAAAAAGCTGCGAGACTGCTGCGGAAGAACGAGCCAGCTAGATCGCGCAAAAAGTGTAGCGAGGGGGAGGACGCTAGTTGGTTCGTCCGCGGAAAGCGAGTGGCTTTTTCCGCAACAAATTATTCATACTTTCTACAGTCAGAAGCCTTCATTAAAATGAAGGCTTCTTTTTTGTATATTCACAGGGTACGTCACTTATTTTAGGGTAAATTAATAATAAATTAACATAATTTGTATTGAGCGGCATAAACTATTTAGTAAAGGAGACAGACTCATATGAGAAAATATATATATAATGTCATCATTATATTATTTGTTCTACAAATGAGTCATGTGCAAGTATTCGCAAGTTATGAACAAAAAACTATCGCAACAGCTACTACAATAGAGACACTACAATATCAGATTCAAAAAGAAGTAATGCAGTTAACTACTGAATTTGATATACGATACACAGGTGATACATCGGCATTGAAAGATGAACTAACAGAGCTTATAAAACATGCAATAAAGGACCCTTATTTTTACGCCAATATTTCTAGTTTTAAATGGAAGTATGATGGTTATGCCAATAATATTGTCATTGAATTTCAATTTACCTATCATATTTCTCAAAAAGAGGCGGATTTTGTAGAGCGGACTTTGACCGATATTATTGCGCCCATGCATGGATTAAGCGAATTGGAGAAACTACAGGCTGCACATGATTTTATTGTTCTAACTTCGGAATACTCGAAGGAAACGAAAGGAAGTCAATATTCTCCCTACACACTGTTAACAGAAAACAAAGGGGTTTGCCAAGCGTATGCATTAGTACTTTTTCGGATGTTAGAGATGCTAGGTTTTGAGGTGCAATATGTCACGGGAGAAGTAGGCGATCAACTCCACGCCTGGGTATTAGTGAAGTTAGATAAGGATTGGTATCATATTGACGTTACGTGGGATGATCCATTACCTGATCGTCAAGGTGAAGTGCGTTACAACTATTTTCTACTGTCAGATAGACAATTAGCGCAAGATCATACATGGGATTATGCAAGTTACCCGGCAGCAACAAGTGAAGACTATTCTGCTTTACAGCAGGACAGTAAGGTTGAAGTAATGACGAAACCGCTTGTGTATAGTAACTTAAATAATGACCGTGGCCTGTCTATATTAGGGCAAAATAAGCTTTACACAATGCAGTTACAAGAACAGGCTACTCACTTAGAAAAAAGGTATACAAAGAGCGATGAGCCGTTAAAGATAGCTTCATATGACATGAATAAGCATATGGTTTTCATAAGGTCTTATGCTTACTTATCAATCGTGCCAACAATAGAAGAGGTTGAAGTTGCACATCTATTATTACCAAGTATTCACAGAACGGAAAAAAGAATGCCGCAAGAGAAATTAGTCATAATAAAGGAGGTGTCCCATCTTGCTTTCGGGGCACCTCCTTTCTCATGTGCAAGTTAATGCGCGTTTAACGCAGTATTTAAAATTTCCATATTGTTTTGCATTAACGTGAAGTATGTCTCATTATTTTTTACATCATCCGTTGTTAAAACGCTTAAGTTATGCAGGACAAGTGATTCCGCACCAACTTCTTTTTGAATGACTTCTGCTAGTTTAGACGATACGTTTTGCTCAAATAAAATATAGTGAATGTGCATGTCTTTTGCTTTATCAACAATCACAGTTAATTCCTTTTGAGAAGGCTCATTTTGTGAATTTAAACCTGCAATCGGAACTTGTGTTAAGCCATATTCACCAGCAATGTAGCCGAATGCTGCATGTGAGACGAAGAATGTTTTTTCTCCGGCTTTTTCACCCATCGTTTTAAATTCACTATCTAAGTCTTGTAACTCTTTTACTAATGCATCGTAATTAGCTGTAAAAGTCGCTTCTTGTGCTGGCATTTTTTCAACTAATGCATTTTTAATGGAAAGTGCTAAATCTTGGCTTATCACAGGCGATAGCCATAAATGTGGATCGACATCACCATGATCATGGTCCTCATGTGAGTGACCTTCTTCAGCGTGATCGTGCTCTTCTTCGGTAGCAGCATGATCATGTTCATGCGACGCACCGTCTTCTTCTTCATGTGAGTGACCAGTACTGACAGCTAATTTCTCATCGGATACTTGGTCTGCTGTAGCAACCATTGTCACCTCTTCTTTGGCTAGTGTTTTTTTCGCGTTCTCCACGAAACCTTCAAGACCTAGACCAATATAGAAAAATAAATCTGCATCTGCTAAGTGCATCATATCTTTTTGAGTAGGCTCGAATGTATGCTCATTAGCACCAGGAGGGTAAATTGATGATACTTCCACGAAATCACCACCAATTCGCTCAGTAAAATAGCTTAGAGGATAAACAGTTGTGTAGATGGCCAATTTATCTTGTGCTTCTGACTGATTAGACGTTGAAGACTTATTACCACAGGCAGCTGTAAATACAGCAAGAACAGTAACTAGGAAAAATAACAATATTTTTTTCATATAATAGGGTACCTCCATCAAATAGTAATGATTACGATTTGTTTTTTGAACAGTTCCTATAATAACGCACATCTAAAAAAAGTACAAGAAAAAAATGACCTTCGAAAATTATTTCTTTCTCGAAGGCCATTTTTCAGGTACAGGATCAAAGCCACCAGCATGGAATGGTTGGCATTTTAAAATACGTATAACAGTTAAGATTAGTCCTTTAATTGCACCGTGCTTTTGAAGAGCTTCTAAACCATAAGATGAGCATGTTGGATGAAAGCGGCACGATGGTGGCGTCATTGGTGAGATGAATTTCCTGTATAACTGAATGAGCCATATAAAGGGATATTTCATACTTGTCCATCCTTATGCTGTGTATTGCTTTCCTCAGGCTTCGCATCGATGGTTTGTGTGAAAAAGTCTCCTTTTTTCTTCATGATAACGATTACAGAAACCCCGAACATTAGCATCATCATGGCGATCATAATAATAATTGGTAATGGCACACCCATTGTTCTCACTCCAGATTCTAATTGATATTGTCATTATAAGAGATTCGCTTTTGAAAATATACTAATTGAACTAGTCATCATGATGCTGTACTTTCTGCTTAGGTTTTTCGTCAACTGTATGTTTAAAGGCATAAGCACGATTGACACTTAAAATGGTAGCAATTGTTATTCCAATAACAACAATGACTGCTACGATAATGAGAGTAGTTAAATTCATGGCATTCACTCCGTTCATTGTTCATCATTACTATTATAAAAGATGTACTAGAGTTAGTTGTGAAGGAAGTTTGACATTCCAGCGAATAAAATCACTCTTTTTCCATCATACTATGGAAAAAGGGGTGTTTCGGTGCTATGGATCGTCAACGCGTATACTTTTCACTTGCCAATCAAACGTATTATACCAATCCATATGGAGGCCAATGGAATTTTGAGCTCGATGTAGATCGGCAAGCATTAGATGTTTTTGAAAAAATCTTTCAGCAAATGCAGCTACTAGAAATATCGAATGCATGGCGTGCACAATTACCTTATGTACCCTATCATTTAGATCAGGAAAATGATGCCATCGATTTACGTTTGAAAAAAATCTATGCCCTTGTGCATGAATATGGGGACGCGGATACAAAAGCTTTCGTAGAACAACTACCATATTTCAATAGACGTGTCTAAAACGGGGCAATTTAATGAGACATCATTGGACGATATGAATTTTATATTAGAGTACAAAACATTGCAGTACACATTAAAGCTGTACCAATACGTGAACTAAAAATTAACAACGCTAGAATGGTGTGACCACATTCTAGCGTTGTTAATTTTATTAGTTAAGGGTCTTCAAAACAGCAAAGACTGCTTCACGAGGTACCATAATAGGAATCGTCAGTTCTTTTTTTACCGCATTTTTCATTGTAGTAGAGTAGCCCATGCAATCTAAGATTAGCATCTCAGCGCCTTGTAGATGTAATGCTTTTGCCTTAGCTAACAAATCTTTTTCATTAAAATGATACGGTGAACTTGCAGCAAACGAGAACTCAAATTTTGCTTTACGCCACTTATCTGTGACACTGTCCAACTGTTCGGGTTCAGGTCCAATTAATCCAAGTTTTAAATCAGTTTGAATACCTTTGACTAAATGGGTCATCATTCGATCGGGGAGTAATAGATTTTTGCCAACTAGTGTATTTGAAAAATCGCCCGTACACATAAGTAAAATCCATGTATATTCTCTCAAATCATCGATACGCTTTTGAATAAAAGGCAATAGCTTATTTTTACTTAGTTTTACCTGTTCGCCATTTGCCAGTAGTGTGACTAAAACATCTAAATCTTGAACACTAGGTGCAAGTGCTGCGATTTCTGACGAAGAGAGTAAATCGAGTACACCAAACTCCGTGATATGTAAGCCATCTTTTTTTAATTGTAGAATATCATCAGCCATATCTTGGCGGGGGGCTTGACCTATTGTGACAATTGCCATTTTAGAATGCATTAGGATCACTCCACTTCGTAGTATTTTTTACCATTGATAAATGTTTGCAGCACTTTTGCTTCGGTAGTAAAAATAGGATGAGACCATACGACGAAATCAGCATGTTTACCTTGTTCCAGTGATCCTATAAGATGATCGAGTTGCACAAGCTTGGCAGCATTATGCGTAATACTTTTTAATGCAGTTTCTTCATCTAAGCCGTAACGAATGGCCTCTGATGCGCAGTACTTTAAATACTGTATAGGGACAAAAGGATGGTCTGTCATTATGGCAAAAGGGATGTCATGCTCTTTAAATATTTTAGCGATTGCCGGTGTTGAATTACGAGTCTCATATTTTGATGGTGTGAGCATATAGGGTCCAACCGTTGCATTAAATCCACTTGCTTTCACAGCATCCACAATCATATGTCCCTCTGTACAATGTTCTAAATGGACTTTAATATTAAATTCTTTGGCAATCCGAATGGCTGTCATAATATCATCTGCACGATGACAATGCAGACGCAGTGGCATTTCACCACGGAGCACTTCAATAAATGGACGTAACTCAAAGTTGTGAGTGATTTGTTCATTCTTTTCATCTTCAGTTAGATGTGTGGCACGTTGAAAGCCATCACGTAAAATTTGGGCAATTGCCATACGTGTCATAGGTTTTCGTTTATACTGGTTACCAAAAACATTTTTTGGGTTTTCTCCTAAAGCACCTTTCAAACCGCTTCGTTCCACTAATATGCGCGAAGCCAGAGTGGGACCTGCTGTTTTTAAAATACTCCATATTCCACCGATTACATTGGCACTTCCAGGACCCGTTTGAACAGTAGTAATACCACCTTCAATGGCATGTTGAAACGAGAAATGCCGAATATCTACACTGTCTAAAGCATGCATAAGTGGGGTAAATGGCTCACTGTATTCATTCGCATCATTAATATCTTCTGTTACTTCTGCCCAAGTCCCAACATGCGCGTGGATGTCGATTAAACCAGGCGTGACAAAAGCTCCTTGTAAATCAATAACTTCAGCATGTGCGGGTAATTCTTTAGCAGGACCAGCATAAGTAATCGTCTCATTTTCTACCCAAAGTTGCTCAAACGTATCGTTATAATCATTTGCTGATATAAAATGTGCATTGTGATAAATAATCATTTGTCATCCCTCACCTCTGAAAATACTTTTTGGCCCTTTATAATAGTAGCGACAACCTTTGCATCTAAATCTAAAGGATGTTTATTCCATACTACAAAGTCTGCTAGTAGTCCATCGTGGATTGCACCAGTTAGATGTTCAATACCGAGGAATTTTGCCGCACCAGTTGTTAATGCGTATAGTACATCCTGACGTATTAAACCTTCACGGACGGCTAAACAGGCTTCAAGTGCTAAATGTGTCGTGCTACTAACAGGATGATCAGTACAGAAAACAAAGGGAATATTACTATTGTTAAGTTGTTTATATAGTTTTGGTGAAAGTGCCAACATTTCGTTATGTTCGATATAACGGAATGTTGGGCCTGCAATCACGGTATTAAATGTTGTATCTGCTACTAATGGCATTTCAGTCCCATGGATAATGTGGAACTCAAAATCGAACTGTTGTTGTAGACGAGCAATTAGCTCAATATCGACTGCCTTATGCGCTCGCACAATAATTTTACGAATTAGTGGCTCTTGCTCTTTAATTTTTTGAAGTGTTTCTCGAAGTATCTTAGCTATACCCATACGAGTGAGCGGTTTTTTCTTAGTAGAAAAAAATGTCCTTTTGGCATTTTGACCAATCGAAAAAGAGTAAGCAAAATCTTGCTTTATCACCATCTCATCAACGGTAATATGTGCATGATGAATAACTGCTGTTTTTGCCCCAATTAAACTTTTCGCAGAAGGTACGATATGGGAGGCCGTTATGCCATGAGAAATTGCTTTTTTAAATGCTGCATCGAAGGGATAAATGCCATCAACTACTGAATATTGCAGATTTGAGTCAAGCTCAAAGCTATCATCTCCTTCCCAACGAATACCTATTTCAGTTAAACCGATTTGAGAGCAACAATCGATCAAACCGGGTGTTACATAATAACCTTCTAAATTTATTTCTGTTGCTATAAACGCATTGCTTTGTTTAAAATATTGTTTTTGCACATCAAAATTTTTCTTTTCAAAACTACGAGTTTCAGAATTAAAAACAAGCCCATTTATATAACGTGTCGTCAATTAAATTTCCTCCAATCAATAGAAAAGCAGAGAACTACCTCTCCGCTTTTCTTTTCTCGTAATAAAATTTTCTAGACAATAGCGTGTATGTTCGAAATCGAAGATTGTCAATATACTGCCACTAAGTTTTGAACAAATACACCTGAAGTCGTTGTCGCATGAATGTATCGGTTTTAAATAATTATTTTGAAATTGACACGTTTGTCCCGTTCGGATGTACGATTTGAAGCGAATTATCTGCAGAAACATTAAAGCCTTGTACTTTTTTGTTAACCCCTGCAACTGTTTGTGTTGCTTCTAATTCAATACGAGGAACATCAGCTAAAATGAGTTTTAATGCTTCTTGATATAAAGCCGCACGTTCTTCTTGAATAACTGTTTCAGAAACAGCGCGCTCTAACAATGCATCAACCTCTGGATTGCTATAACCTTTACCATTACCTAAGGCGCCTACTTGTTTTGTGTGGTAGAGCTGATACAAGAAGAAGTATGGGTCTGGGTACCATGTCCAGCCGCCAATATTCATGGGTGCTTTTCCTTTAGCTACTGTGTCACTATAAGTACCCCATTCTAAAACTTTGATTTCTACATCGATATTTAAGTTTTGTTTTAATTGACTTTGGAAAATTGTTGCATAAGGTACACGTGCTTCAGACACGTAGATTTCAGTTTTAAAGCCATCTGGATAACCAGCTTCAGCGAGTAGTTTTTTCGCATCGGCAGGATCATACGTTGGCACTAAGTCAATTAAAGATTCATCATATCCCCATGAGCCCGGAGGTAAAGGTAAATAAGAAACATCACCGCCACCCCATTGATTAACACCAGAGATAATTTCCTCGACGTTCGTTGCTTTATAAATAGCTTCACGCACTCGCACGTCAGCTGTTGGTCCCACTTTATTGTTTAAATCTAGATAAACGATGGATAGCCCTGCATTTGTTAAAAGCTCTAGATTATTATCTTGCTTAATGATTTCACGATTTTGTCCTTTTACATCCATCGCGATATCAATGTCACCAGATCGTAACGCATTTGTCATCATATTTTGATCTGAAATAAATTTCATTGTTAATTTATCTATATTGGGTGTGTCACCCCAATAATTTTCATGACGCGCCAATTGTACTTCTTGATCTTTTTTCCATTCTTTTAATTGGAAGGGGCCAGTGCCTATGAAGTGATCAGAAAAATTATCTCCCCAGCCTTCAACCTCTTCTTTAGGAATAATGATGTTACCTGCATCCGTTAGCATAGCCAGTAGTGCTGCGTTTGGTGTAGCTAAATGAATCTCTACTTCATAATTAGATAAAACTTTTACCTCTGTTACACCGCTTAAACGGTTCATTGCAGATTCTTTTGCAGAACGTTCCAGTGAATACTTAACGTCTTCAGCCGTCATTTCACGACCATCTTGGTATTGACCAGGTTGGAATTTGACACCTTCACGTAATTTGAAAGTATAAACTAACATATCATCTGACACTTTCCATTCTGTCGCTAAAGAAGGAATAATCTCAGAAAGATCTTTATTATAAACAACTAAAGTGTCGGCCATTTGGCGCATCACCTGTGATTCATAGACACCTGTGTATTTAATAGGATCAAAGGTTTTAGCATTTGCAGAAAGACCGACTTTTAATGTGCCGCCAGTTGCTACTTCTTCATTTTTCTCTTCTCCAGTTGAACTTCCTTTATTCGAGTTATTGCCTCCACAAGCAGCTACAAGGCCAATGACTAATGTTAAAACTACTAACAAAAAAGATTTTTTTAAGTTATTTTTCTTCATACATCCAAGCCTCCTTATTTATTGTTTCACAATATGAACCGTTGTTTCAAAAATGGTAGGTTCGAAATTAAAAATAGCATAGGTGTTAATAGAAAGTAAATATAAAATTAAAAAAATTCAGAAAAATATATTTACAAATAAAGATAAGTGAGTGTAGTATTTAGTTATTCACAATATGAACCAGTGTTTCTAATAATGAAAAAAGGAGGTCTTTTGATAATGGGCTCTTATGTTTTAAAAAGGTTAATCAATCTAATACCAACACTTTTGGTAGTGGCCATTATTGTTTTTGTTATAACAAGGTTAATACCTGGTGATCCGGCGGCAGTAATGCTAGGGCCACAAGCGAGTGTCGAAGATGTAGAAAATTTAAGAGAAGAATTAGGGTTAAATGAATCGGTACCTGCACAATTTATTTCGTATGTAGCAGACTTAGCAAAGCTAAATTTGGGTCATTCATATTCTTATAGTGAATCTGTTACGGGGCTCATTTTAGAAAGATTTCCGAATACAGTAATTTTAGCTCTCGCAGCATTAGTAATTGCTGTAGTAATTGGTATCCCAGCTGGTATTCTAGCAGCTAGAAAACAAAATACAATGATAGATTATGCTGTAATGTTAGTTTCTCTAGTTGGTGTATCCATGCCAATCTTTTGGTTAGGAATCATGTTAGTTCTCTTGTTTAGTGTCAACTTAGGTTGGTTGCCAGCTACAGGAATGGGGAGTTTAGAGGATGGTGTATGGACATATCTTAAACATCTAATATTACCGGCGTTTGCTTTAGCCACAATTCCGATGGCGACGTTTGCACGTATTACGCGTTCAAGTATGTTAGAAGTAATTTCACAAGACTATATTAAAACAGCAAGATCAAAAGGAATCAAAGAATATTTAGTTATTGGGAAGCATGCATTTAAAAATGCATTAACACCGATTTTAACTGTATTAGGGATGCAAATTTCCAATTTACTAGGCGGTGCGGTATTAACTGAGACAATATTTAGTTGGCCGGGTATGGGGCGACTCATTGTAGATGCGATTGACAAGCGTGATTTTGTTGTAGTTCAAGGAACAGTTATTTTCATCGCCTTGATTTTCGTATTAATTAATTTAGTGGTTGATGTTTTATATAAAGTTGTGAACCCAAAAGTAAATTTAGATTCGGATGGGGGGAAATAGTAACGATGGTTCAAGCAATAGTGAATGACAACAAGAAAAAAAATACGTTGTTACGAAAGTTATTAAAAAATAAATTAGCAACAATCGGCTTATTTATTGTTACGATAATGACAATTATAGCCATATTTGCTCCGTTGATTGCTACGCATCCACCGAATGAAATGAGTATTGGGAAGTCGTTTTTACCGGCTAATACAGAAGGCCACTTACTAGGTACCGATAACTATGGTCGTGACTTATTTAGCCGCTTAATATATGGTACACGTATTTCAATGATTGTAGGAATTGCGGCAGTTCTATTTGGCGCAGTATTTGGAACATTACTTGGTTTATTAGCAGGATACTTTGGCGGTCGCTTAGATTCGATTATTATGCGTACGATGGATGGTCTATTTGCATTCCCATTCATTTTACTAGCTATCACATTAATGACTGTGCTTGGTCAAGGTTTAGTGAACGTCATTGTTGCGATTGGCATTGCCAATATACCAGGGTTTGCACGTCTCGTTCGTGGACAAGTATTAAGCGTAAAAGAGGAAGAATTTATTGAAGTGACACATTCATTAGGCGCGACACATAAGCGTATTATTTTTAGTCATATTTTACCGAATTGCATGGCGCCATTAATTGTATATGGCACGATGAGTACAGCAGGCGCCATTATTTCAGAAGCAGCACTTAGTTTTCTTGGTTTAGGTATTCAACCACCGACTGCTTCTTGGGGAAGCATTTTGAAAGATGGTAAGGATTTTTTAGTATTAAATCCTCAAATGGCAACTTTCTCTGGAATTTGTATTTTATTAACGGTACTTGGGATAAATCTTTTAGGTGATGGACTACGAGATGCTCTTGATCCAAGAATGAAAATTTAACATGAAAGTGGGTGAAATGATGGTTGAGCGTTTACTTGATGTTGAAAATTTGACGGTTGAATTTAAAAGTAGCGGCTCTACGATGAAAGCAGTTAATGGAGTCAATTTACAATTAAATAAGAAGGAGACACTGGGCATTGTTGGAGAATCAGGTTCTGGGAAAAGTGTTACAGCTACAGCTTTAATGCGTTTAATTCCATCTCCGCCAGGTAAAATAACGGGTGGGAAAATTCATTTTAATGGTCGAGATTTAGTAGCAATCTCCGAAAAAGAAATGCGTAATGTACGAGGTAATGAAATGTCCATGATTTTCCAAGATCCTATTACAAGTTTGAATCCGGTATTAACGGTAGGGAATCAAATCATTGAGGTTATACGTGCACACGAGAAAATGACGAAGAAAGAGGCAAGTGCTAAGGCTGTTGAAATGCTAAAAATGGTTGGTATTCCAGAGCCTGAAAAACGTTTGAACATGTACCCACATGAATTTTCTGGTGGAATGCGTCAACGTGTAATGATTGCCATTGCATTGGCATGTAATCCGAAGTTATTAATTGCCGATGAGCCGACAACCGCCCTTGACGTAACAGTCCAGGCACAGATTTTAGATTTGATGAAAAACTTACAACGTAATCATGACACCGCAATTATTATGATTACACATGATTTAGGAGTAGTATGGGAACTTTGTGACAAGGTGAATGTAATGTACGCGGGGCGCACAGTTGAATCTACAACAACTAGGCATCTATATAAAAATCCACTGCACCCATATACATGGGGCTTACTCGAATCACAAATTACAGTGGGGATACAAGAACAAGAACGGTTACCTGCAATTCCAGGTAGTCCACCAGATTTAAGTATGTCACTTAGCGGCTGTCATTTTTCTACTCGCTGCCCTATGGCGACGGATATTTGCCTTAGTAAAGTGCCTGAGTTAATGGAAGTACAAGATGACCATTTTGTTGCTTGTCATTTGCAATCGAGAGAACAAATTGTAGCGCGTAAGGAGGGGATTTTTAATGCAACAACGTAAAGGGCTAGTACTAGAAGTAAGTAATTTAAGGAAGTTTTTCCCTATTAAAAATTCACTTCCTTTTAAGAAGACGACACAATTTGTAAAAGCAGTAGATGGTGTAAGCTTCAAACTATATAAGGGAGAAACCCTAGGTATTGTAGGTGAATCGGGATGTGGTAAATCTACAGTAGCACGCTTAATTAATCAATTAATTATACCAACTGAAGGCACGGTCGAATTTAATGGAATAGATTTAGCAAGTTTGAACAAGAAAGAGATTCGTTCAGCTCGCAAAGCGATTCAAATGGTATTTCAAAATCCATATGCATCGCTTGACCCACGTAAAACAGTCGAATATTTAATTGCAGAACCATTAGCCATTCATGCTATTGGTGATGAAGCATCACGTAAAAAAAGAGTTATTGATTTACTTGAAACAGTTGGTTTAAGTGCATATCATGCCAAACGTTATCCACATGAATTTTCAGGTGGGCAAAGACAACGTATTAATATTGCCCGTGCTCTAGCACTAAATCCAGATATTGTTATTTGTGATGAACCTGTTTCAGCACTAGATGTGTCTGTGCAAGCACAGGTTATCAATTTATTGAAGGACTTACAGAAGGAATTTGGCTTAACCTATATTTTTATCTCGCATGATTTAAATGTTGTGAATTATATGTGTGACCGCATTGCGGTAATGTATTTAGGGAAAATCGTAGAAATTGGTTCCTATAAAGACATATACGACAATCCCCAACATCCGTATACACAAGCTCTATTATCAGCTATTCCAAAAGAAAATCCTTTTGATACGAAAGAACGTATTATTTTGTCAGGAGACGTACCAAGTCCAGTAAACCCTCCGAGTGGTTGTGCATTTCATAAGCGCTGCCGCTTCGCAACGGAAAAATGTGCACAAATGGAACCTAAACTTGATAAGGTTTCTGCTAGACATCAAGTTTCATGTCATCTATTTAAAAATATTCAGCAGAGACCTATCTCGTCTTAAAGTAAGCGAAGCATGGCAAATAATCTTTACTTGTGGCAATGCCAAGTGACCAACATCATGTTGGTCTAAGCCTCCGGCGACTGTCATGGATTTTGAATTGGACAAAGACAATTCAAAATGCTTACGTCAATTACCGCGAGGCATTTAATTAGAAAAGGAGCGTCATTATTATGTCATTAAAACATGTTATTGAATTATACGAGGTAATGGATAGTAAGTATGTTAATGGAGAGGTTGTCAAAGAATATTTACACAATGTCAATCCATCAGCAGATGTAATGGTAAAGACAATTACAGTTGAAAATGCTTCGACTGATTTTGTAAAGGTTGTTGTTAAAGGGAAGAATGGTAAATCTTCTGGTGGAAACGCACCAACTTTAGGTGTTATTGGTCGATTAGGGGGAATTGGAGCTCGTCCAGAAATGACGGGCTTTGTATCCGACGGTGATGGCGCACTAGCATGTATGGCAAGTGCTGCAAAAACATTAGATATGGCATTAAAGGGTGATCAGTTAGAAGGGGACATTATTTTCGCAACACATATTTGTCCGGCAGCCCCAATTTTACCACATGAGCCAGTGCCATTCATGAACTCACCAGTTGACATGAGTGTGATGAATGAACATGAAGTAGACCCAGCGATGGATGCAATTTTATCGATTGACACAACCAAGGGTAATGCAGTTTGCAACCATAAAGGATTTGCTATCACACCTACTGTAAAAGAAGGTTATATTCTAAAAATTAGTGACGATTTATTACACGTTTACACACAATCAGCAGGCATTTCACCAGTTATACTACCTATTACAACACAAGATATTACGCCATATGGAAATGGACTATTCCATATAAATAGTATATTACAACCAGCTGTTGCAACAACTAGTCCAGTGGTAGGTGTCGCAATTACAACCGAAGCAACTGTTGCTGGCTGTGCCACTGGTGCTACACATGTAACTGATGTAGAAAATGTTGTTCGTTTCGCCTTAGAAGTAGCAAAAATTTATGGTGCAAATAAATGTTCGTTCTATGATGAAGAGCAATTCGCACTAATCGAAAAACTATATGGTAGCATGAATCATCTACAAACAAAAGGGAAAGAGGTGAATGCACATGGATGAGTTAAAAAATTTAAAGCTACAATTAATGGAAGAAGTCGAACATAACAAGGATGAATTAATTGAATTTTGTTCAAAATTAATTCAAATTCCGAGTGTAAACCCACCTGGGGATACAACTGAAATAACGACATTTATCGAGAACTATTTAAATGAAGTTAATATTCCATATAAAAAATATGAATCTACCGATAAAATGTTTAACTTAGTTGCTTCTATTGGTAATGGCAAAGGAAAAGAATTAGTTTATTGTGGACATACGGATGTTGTACCAGTAGGAGATCTTTCGAAATGGGAATTCAACCCATTTTCGGGTGAAGTGAAGGACGGCTGGATGCTGGGTCGGGGTGCAAGTGATATGAAAGCGGGCTTAGCGGGTATTATTTTTGCCACAAAGATGTTAAAAAAACTAAATATTGCACTACCAGGGAAGTTAACACTAGCCATTGTACCAGATGAAGAAACAGGGGGCGAATTTGGTGTGCCTTGGTTATTAGAGCGAGGTTTAGTAAGTGGTGATGGTTGTTTGATTGCGGAGCCTTCATCGCCTTTAAATCCGACAATCGGTCAGAAAGGTTCTTACTGGTTTGAATTAGAAGTACGAGGAGAACCTGGTCATGGTAGTTTGTCACCTTTAGCAGGTAGAAATGCGATTGTCGATGCTATTCGTGCTATAAACGAAATTCGTACTTTATGGGATATTGACATCGATATTCCTGTGGAGGTACAGCCGCTCATTGAAGTATCAAAAAAATACATGCGTGAAGTTGAAAAAGATCGCTTGAAATATCAAGAAGTACTAGAGAAAATTACAGTAAATATTGGTACAATTGAGGGAGGTACGAAGTCCAATGTAATTCCAGATTATTGTAAAGTACACATAGATTGCCGTTTACCATTTGGTATTACCCAAGAAAAAGTGACTGATATTTTGGAAAATAAATTGGATGCTTTGCATATTGATTATACAATTAATCGATTTGGATTTAAAAGTGTGGCAAATTATACAACAGCAGAAGATCCCGTTTGCAAATCAATTGTCGATAATATTTCATTTGTTACGGGAAAAGAAGCGTACGGTGTTATGCAATGGGCAAGTAGTGATGCACGCCATTTTAGACAACATGCTATTCCTGTACTGCAATATGGCCCAGCTTACTTACCCAGTATCCATGGTTATAACGAAAAAGTACGTGTGGAGGATATCGTACGTTGTGCAAAAGTATATATAACTGCTGCAATTGACTTTCTATATCAAAAGTAAGCGACTTTTACTCTCTTGCTTTTGATAAATAGATCAGAAGGATGAGAGAAATGCTAAAAACTTTAAATTTATCTATTGCTGTTTTAAAGATGTTTACAAAGGATAAGCCAACATGGGGCGGGCGCGAATTGGCTTTGGAAATGAATATTAATCATACAAATTTATATCGAATTCTTGAAACATTTGAAAATAATGGATTCATTACAAAAGATCCTACCACCAAAAAATACTCGCTAGGAATTGCTTTATGGGAAATTGGCATGAATATGTATGATTCATTAAACATTGACCAACTTTGTTTGCCAATACTAGAAAAATTAAAAGATACTACGGGCGAAACAGCTGTTTTTACAGTATTAAATGGGCTAGAAGCGCTAACTTTACTAAAGGCAGAGCCTGTAAATAAGGTGAAGTTTTCCGTATCACAAGGAAGTAGAACACCACTTTATGTAGGTGCTTCCTATCGCTCGATGCTTGCCTACTTAAATGAAGAGCAAATATCGCAAGTGATTGATGTACCTTTAATGGCCTATACAAATAATACATTAACAAATGCTAGTAAAATACGGGCTGAGCTTGAAGTGATTCGAGAGTGCGGTTATGCAACCAGTAATAGCGAGTATACTGCGGATGTGCTTGCACTTGCGATGCCAGTTTTTAATAGCGAAGAGCAGGTGGTAGCATCAGTAACAGTATCCGGGCCAACTTATCGTTTTACGGAACAACGCATTCCTGAAGTTTTACAACCATTAATGGAAGCGAAACATGAAATAGAAGATATTATTCGTAAATATCATTTGAATTTTAGCTAAGGAGACTTACAATGCAGCATTTACATGACATTGCACTGAATGTTTTACAAGGCAACTTAAGAGTTCAATCAACGGAAACACTCGTTATTTTAACCGATGCTCATAAACAAGACATTGCGCAAATTTTTTATGAAGCTGGACTAAAAATTACAGAGAATACGATGTTAGTGGTTATGCCACTTTTGCAAAAATCCGGACAAGAGCCAATTAGTACAATTACATCGTTGATAGCAAACGTAGATGTTACACTGTGTATTACATCGCATTCTTTAACACACACAATGGCACGAAAAAAAGCGTGTGAAAACGGTGGTCGAGTAGCGACTATGCCTGGAGTTACATTAACAATGCTAGAACAAGGTGCACTCCATGCCGATGCGCATGAAATTGAAGAACTTGTAGAAAAGTTTGTAAACCTCCTTGATGTTGCAAAAGAGGTACGCATTATAAAAGATGGGCATGAGTTAACTTTTAGTGTAGCAAACCGTAGTGGTATCCGTTCGACTGGTATTGTGTGCAATGCAGGAGATTATGGCAATATCCCTTCTGGAGAATCCTATATTGCACCTGTTGAAACATCCGCAAATGGTGATATTTTAATCGATGGTTCTATTGCAAATATTGGTGTATTAACTGAGCCTTTATTGTTAAAAATCCGTAACGGTCGCCTGGAAGAGGCAATTGGTCGAGATGGTGAACGATTACTGGAGCTGTTAGGGGAGGGGCATGGTCGTATCATCGCTGAATTCGGGATAGGTGCAAATAAAAGTGCTCTTTTATGCGGGAATGTGTTGGAAGATGAAAAAGTATATGGCACTATTCATATCGCATTTGGCAGTAATGTCCCATTTGGTGGTACAAATGCTGCGAATGTCCATATCGATTGTGTCGTAAAAAATCCAACAGTTTATTTTGATGGTAAACAAGTAATTTAGATAAAAATTGAGCGTGACTTCAAAGGTTTTGAAGCACGCTTTTTTCAATTGAATTGGCGAACGGGTGTCAAAATCTTATCTGTTGATTGTTATTACATCATTACACTATAGTAAAAATAAATGTATCCCTAAGTAAGGCTGTAAAATGATATAGCACATAGATTTTACAACATCACAGATGAGGAATGTCACGACTTGTTAGTGATAGATTTCACTCAGTGTTTGACATAATATTTCAATTAAATAAAATGATACTTTCGCTACATTAAGAGTATAGGAGTTGACAATAGTGTTTTCATTTATTGATTTAAATGGCTACAAAGTAGATTTAAGTTTTACAAGAGGTGAGTTTAAGGTGGAACCTAAACATGTCCTCGTCTTTTTAAAGCATGATAATAAGTGGCTATGTACGATTCATAAACGACGTGGGGTTGAAGTTCCGGGGGGGAAGTTAGAACCAGGTGAAACATTAGAACAAGCAGCTATACGTGAAGTATTTGAGGAGACAGGTGTACACGTGAAAAATCTTATGTGGTTTGCAGAATATGCTGTTCATGATGAAGTATTATTTTGTAAGACTGTCTTTACTGCACAATTTGCAGGTCAGGAACAAATAGATTTTGATTTAGAAACATCAGGTATGATGTGGCTGACCGATGAAGAGTTTGCAAATCATCCAAACTTAAGCTTTCATATGAAGGATGAGGGTATGCAAAAAATGCTAGAGGAAGTGAAGCGTTATGACAACAAATGGTGAAATAGTAGAAAAACGACCATATCCTTCACCAAACCCCACTATTCGTTTAACCGAAATTACTTACATGTCACAAGGATTACGAGTAAAGGGGTTATTAGCTGAACCAAAAGCAACTGGTACATATGATGGCTTTTTATATTTACGAGGTGGCATGCAAAACATCGGCATGGTCAGACCGGCGCGAGTGGCCCAGTTTGCCGCACAAGGATTTATCGTATTTGCCCCTTATTATCGTGGAAACAGAGGCGGTGAAGGTCGAGATGAATTTGCAGGTCAGGACCGTTTCGATGCCATATATGGAGTGGATGTGTTAAAACAATTTTGTAATGATAATATTCATGTATTTGGCTTTTCACGAGGTGGAATTATGGCACTGTGGACGGCCATTTTACGAAAGGATATTACTTCTGTGGTGACATGGGCTGGTGTTTCCGATGCAACAGCAACCTATTGGGAGCGCACGGATATGCGGCGAATGATGAAGCGTGTTGTCGGAGGTACCCCGAATCGTGTACCTGAAGCTTATGATGCACGGACCCCATTATTTGAGATTGAGCATATAACTGCACCAGTTCTCATTATTCATGGACTACGAGATGAAAATGTTGATATTGAACATGCAAGACAGCTAGAGTTTTATTTAAAGGATGCTCAAAAAATTTATGAGACATGGTACTATGAAAAGCTAACACATTTTTTCCCTTCCGAGGTGAATCGATTAGTAGTACGAACGCTTTGTAATTGGATGAAGGCACAATAAAAATAAAAACAGTTACTCTAAATTATAAAGTAACAAGTCTGACTGTGGACAAACTCAAAAAATTGAGTTTGTTTACAGTACTATATGAACACGTTGATTTCCGCTACGGAGAATGCTTTTCGCTCAAGCTTTTCCCGCAGAAGTCGCCGCCAGCGATCCAATCAACTAATGTACGTCTATAAATTATTTGGGTAAAGGATTATTACGCCGCTGTCCATATCTTTATTGATTTGACACATGTGAAGCGAGTGCAAAGAAAGATTTTTAGCTTATGATTTTTATTTAGTTTTCTCTCATGCTATCATTAATTTGTTAGAATTTTCTATTATTAGAAGGGGTGAAGGAATGGAGCAATTACTTGTGGATGTAGGTGGGAGAAATTTAGCTGTTACACTTGATGGGCAAGGAGATAATACCATTGTGTTTTTACATGGCTTAACTGGACAGCAACACAATTTTTATCATTTAGTCCAGTTGTTAAAAGCTGACTTTAAAACGGTATCTGTGGATCTGGCAGGGCGAGGAGAAAGTGACCCATCCGAAACGAGTTCTGTACTGCAACATGCAAAAGATGTAGCAATATTACTTGAAAATCTAGCAATCGATGAGCCCATACTTATTGGGCATTCCATGGGTGCATTTATCACGTCGATTATTGCTAGTGAGCATCCGCATGTCAAAGGAGCGGTTTACTTAGACGGGGCATGTCAAATCGACCCGGCTCTGAGTGCAGTACTTCAGCCTTCACTTGGCAGACTTGAAAAAACATATTTGTCCAAGGAACAGTACTTACTAGAAATGCAGCAATTATATACAATGTTAGGTATCACATGGTCTG
This sequence comes from Lysinibacillus sp. UGB7, assembly GCF_049058285.1. Lineage (NCBI taxonomy): Bacteria > Bacillati > Bacillota > Bacilli > Caryophanales > Bacillaceae > Lysinibacillus > Lysinibacillus sp. UGB7. Next base: position 59,324 of record NZ_JBMGUV010000021.1, on the reverse strand, counting down.
AAGAAATTGAACAATCGGTGATGTATGAAGTAATCGAGACAGATGGCATTTGGAAGAGTAGAATGCATGTCCAAAATATTAATGAAGATATAGAAGGCTTTGTAGAATACGATCCAAAAGCAGTAGCAGAAAAAGTTACCTGTCCTGTACTGTTAGTGATGGCGACCGGAGCAATCGGCCCTTTGCCTGCATTGTTCGCAGAGCCGCTATTTCGAGATACAATAAATTATACAAAAAACTTACAAACTTTTGTGACGTCTAGCAATCATTATTCCATGGTAGGCAATCAACAGCCAGAGATGAATCAGGCTATTTATGAATTTGTAAGATCGTTATAAAGAAAACTTTTACAATAGAAGTAAGAATATTCAAGTCCAGAAAAAGTCACTTGCTTTCCGCGGACGAACCAGCTAGCCTCCTCCTTCGCTACGCTTCGTGCGGGGTCTAGCTGGCCCGTTCCGCAGGAGTCTCGCAGCTTTTTCCTCTCTTTGCGGAATTAAGGATTGTTGTGCTATGATTTCTAAAAACTTACAGAATGAACCCAATCAATTTGGAATTATTACGATTGATCAAGTGACCATTCTTATCTTTTGCTGCCATGATTTTGAAGAAACTCGCTACTTGGACATGGCGAGAAACGCAACAGTGTATGTAGTGCTCGTAAGAGACACTGACTTTACAAACGTACACGCCATTTGAATGAAAATCACAGAAAATATCAAAAGGTTTCGGGAATGACCAGCATTTCCGAAACCTTTTGGCGTTTAGCTTATTTTAATGGGCCACCAAGTTTTGTGATGGCTTCAGATACGTTTGAAAATTTCTTGAAGTTGTCATTGAATAGACCGGCAAGTTCAGTAGCTTTTTTATCATAAGCCGCTTTATCAGCCCAAGCATCACGTGGGTTAAGCACTTCTGTTGGTACACCTTCAACAGCTGTTGGAATGTGTAAGCCGAATACAGCGTCTTGAATTGTTTCTACGTTGTTTAATTTTCCATCGATTGCAGCACGTACCATTGTACGAGTGTAAGAAAGCTTCATACGACTACCAGTACCGTATTCGCCACCAGTCCAACCAGTATTTACTAAGAATACTTGTGCACCGTGCTCATCGATTTTTTGACCTAGCATTTCAGCGTAAACAGTTGCTGGAAGTGGTAGGAATGGAGACCCAAAACATGTAGAGAATACTGGTTCTGGCTCTGTTACACCACGTTCTGTACCAGCAAGTTTTGAAGTGAAACCGCTTAGGAAGTGATACATTGCTTGTTCTTTTGTTAATTTACTGATTGGAGGTAATACTCCAAATGCATCAGCTGTTAAGAAGACGATTGTTTTTGGATGACCTGCAACAGACGGATCAACAATATTTTCGATGTATTGGATTGGATAAGCAACACGAGTATTTTCTGTTAAAGAACCGTCATCATAATTACATACGCGAGTCTCAGGATCAACTGCTACGTTTTCTAAAACGGAGCCGAAGCGAATTGCATTGTAGATTTCTGGCTCTTTTTCAGCAGAAAGGTTGATTGTTTTTGCATAGCAACCGCCTTCGATGTTGAATACGCCGTTATCAGACCAACCATGTTCATCGTCACCGATTAATTTGCGGTCAGCATCAGCTGATAATGTTGTTTTACCAGTGCCAGATAAGCCAAAGAATAATGCTACATCGCCAGCTTCACCAACGTTTGCTGAACAGTGCATTGACAGGATACCTTGTTCTGGTAATAAGTAGTTCATAATACCGAAAATAGATTTTTTCATTTCACCAGCATACTCAGTACCACCGATAAGGATGATTTTCTTTTCTAGAGAGACTATGATGAAAGTTTCAGAAGCTGTACCATCGACTGCAGGATCTGCTTTGAAGTTAGGAGCTGAAATAACTGTGAAGTCAGCAACATGAGAAGCTAATTCTTCTTTTGTTGGACGGATAAATAATTGATGACCGAAAAGATTGTGCCAAGCGTATTCATTAATTACTTGGATGCCTAGTTGAGAGTCTTTGTCAGCACCAGCAAATCCTTTGAATACGAATAATTCGTCACGTTCTTTTAAATACTTGATTACTTTTACATATAAGTTGTCAAATACTTCAGACGAAATGGGTTGGTTTACTTTTCCCCAATCAATTTTATCTTGTGTATCTGCTTCTTCTACCATATATTTATCTTTAGGTGAACGACCAGTGTATTTACCAGTTTCCGCACGCACTGCGCCATCTACTGTTAACATTGCTTCACCACGAGATGTAGCTTTTTCAACTAATTGTGGTACTGAAAGTTGAACGTTAATGTTCCCGCCGCTTAATAATTCCTTCAGTTCGTTTGAAATTTCTACTGAATTCATCGATTAAATACCATCCTTTTTTATAGTATTCCCTTGTGTTTGAGGGAGTTTTTCTTAATTTCAAAAATAGTATAACACATTCGCTTAAATAATCTATACTAATTCAGAAATTATTTTTGCGATTTTATTACTTTTCAATAAAACGACATAAAACGATTGACAACGGTTGACCTTTTACGTAAGATGAGAAATTGAACGGATACTCTTATCCCGAGCTGGTGGAGGGTCAGGCCCTGTGAAACCCGGCAACCTGCATGAACGATTTCACGACATGCGTTGGTGCCAACCTGATGCAAGGGGACAGCCCTTGAACGATAAGAGTGAAAGGTTACGAAGTCATTATTCCTTTCCTCATGTAAAGTACACGTGAGAAAAGGATTTTTTTATTGATAAAAATGAATGTAAAGGTAAGTATGTGCACTTCTTTCCTTATTATAATGACGGATCTTTCGAAATCCTCGTGTTAAAAGCAGCAACGGCTTGGAGTTCAATCCTTTAGGAGCGAACTTGACATGGGTAATGAGTACCGTATTAATTTCGCAAATACTATTTGTAAGAGTAATAGGAGGAAAACCAAATGACAAACCGTCGACTGTTTACATCAGAGAGTGTAACAGAAGGACATCCAGATAAAATTTGTGATCAAATTTCGGATGCCATTTTAGATGCCATTTTAGCAGAAGATCCAAATGCACGTGTAGCGTGTGAAACAACTGTAACAACAGGCTTAGTACTAGTAGCAGGAGAAATTACTACTTCTACTTATGTAGATATTAAAGGTATTGTCCGCGATACAGTCGCTGAGATCGGCTATACACGTGGGAAATATGGTTTTGATGCTGAAAACTTAGCTGTTCTAGTAGCAATTGGTGAGCAGTCACCTGATATAGCGTTAGGTGTTGACCAAGCATTAGAAGCACGTGAAGGTTCTATGACAGATGCAGACATCGAAGCGATTGGAGCAGGTGACCAAGGCTTAATGTTTGGTTACGCATGTAACGAAACGCCTGAACTTATGCCATTACCTATTAGTTTAGCGCATAAATTGTCTCGTCGTTTAACAGAAGTTCGTAAATCAGGTGAACTAGCATATTTACGTCCTGATGGTAAAACACAAGTGACGATTGAATATGATGAAAATAATGTTCCAGTTCGTGTAGATACCATTGTTATTTCAACGCAGCATGATGAAGAAGCGACACTTGAACAAATTCAAGCTGATTTAAAAGCATTAGTAATTGCGCCAGTGGTTCCAAGTGAATTACTAGATGCCAATACAAAATATTTTATCAACCCAACAGGACGCTTCGTAATTGGTGGACCAAAAGGTGATGCAGGTCTTACTGGTCGTAAAATCATCGTTGATACATACGGTGGCTACGCGCGACATGGTGGTGGCGCATTTTCTGGTAAAGACGCTACAAAAGTGGACCGTTCAGCAGCATATGCTGCACGTTACGTTGCAAAAAATATTGTTGCAGCCGGCTTAGCAGAGCGTGTTGAAGTACAGCTTGCCTATGCTATTGGTGTAGCACAGCCAGTATCCATCGCAGTGGACACGTTCGGTACGGGGAAAGTAAAAGAAAGCGAAATCGTTAAATGGGTACGTGAGTTATTTGATTTACGTCCAGCTGGTATCATTAAAATGCTTGACTTACGTCGCCCAATTTACAAACAAACAGCAGCCTACGGTCACTTTGGTCGAACAGATTTAAACGTGCCTTGGGAAAACACAGATAAGGCTGACGCATTAAAAGAAAAAGCTAGTCTATAAGTCGCTTTTCAAAAATGCCTAGTTATGTTTTCATAAAGATACACTTTCGTTACATGAAAGGGGACTAAGAATATTCTTAGACCCTTTCTTTTTCATTAGAAGTCATTTTTGCAAGGATTTGTAATACTGTCCTTTTTCTGCGTATTCTCGCACGATGCGTTCCATATCTTCTATATCTTCGGCGTTTAATTCACGTACAACTTTTGCCGGACGTCCTAATGCTAAGCTATTAGGAGGAATGACTTTACCTGGAGGTACAAGACTACCTGCACCAATAAAAGCACCCTCTCCGATTTCTGCTCCATCTAAAATAATTGAGCCCATCCCAATCAAGGCGTTTTTTCGAATCGTACAGCTATGTAAAGTGACTTGGTGCCCAACTGTTACTTCATCTTCGATAATCAAAGGATATTTTGGACTTTGATGTAAGCAACAAAGGTCTTGAATACTTACACGTTTACCAATAATTGTAGGAGATACATCACCTCGAATAACAGTATTAAACCAAATTGTCGTTTCAGCACCTATTGTAACGTCGCCCGTAATGGTCGCATAGTCGGCAATAAAAACAGATGGATCGATTATTGGTGTTTTATCTTTAAATGGATAGATCATAGAAATCGCCTCTTTTCTTTCTTTGATGTAATATTATCGTATCAAATACGCAACTTATTGGAAATATAAAATTAAAATGTGCAAAATACTTAGTTATAATCATTGTGTAACTATTTTTTAGGAGGACTATGTGAATGTGGAAATGGGAAGCTGATGGACATGCGAAAGCTGTGATTGCTATTCTTCATGGTGCTTATGAAAATCATCGCTGGTATGCATGGCTTATTGAAAAACTTAGAATGGAAGGCTTCCACGTAGTCATGGGGGATTTACCAAATCATGGAACAAAATCAAAGCAATCACGAGTCCATGATGAAGACTTTAAAGAATATAATAAATATACAAGAAATGTAATTGAAAATGCTTTTTCATATAATTTACCAGTATTTTTAATAGGGCATGGATTAGGTGCGACATTAGTATTACATACAATGTACAAAAGAAAATACGAATGCGCAGGCATTATTTTAACTTCACCATGGCTGAATTTGAAGCTATTGCCTGGAAAACTGCCAAATGCTTTAACAAGTCTAAGTGCTTTAACGGCAAATGTCAAAATGACACATGATATTACATTTGATAAATTGACCCGTAATGTTGAAGGTAGAAATGAGATGAAAGATGATTTTCCGTTTAAATCAGTCGTATCGGTTAAATGGTATCGTGAGCTACAACAAATGATGCGTAATTTGGTCATGATGTCTAAGGCGGAATTTCCGAATATGCCCATGCTTATTATGACTGGAGAAAAGGATGGCATTACTGAAACGAGACAGACGCGTAACTGGTTACATCAGCAGGAATTCACCGAATTTCAATTTAAAGAATGGGACAAATGCTATCATAATTTATTTCACGAGGTAGAACGTGAAGAGATATTTGTCTATATACGCGATTTTGTTAATAATGCTCTTCGTAGGATTGGTTATATAATTGAATAGATGAGTTCCCTCTAAAAAGAGTAATGGTTCTTTAGACTATAGTTACTTGAATATAATGTTGTAATTTTCTGAAAAGTGTAATACTATAATGTCTAAATGAAAGGACATTCAAAATTTGGGGGGATTTAATGGAAGCAATTGTTGGAAAACTCAATGATATTCTATGGGGACCATGGTTTATTTATGGTATTTTGTTAATCGGACTATTTTTCTCAATTATTACGCGGTTCCTACAAGTTCGTCACATTAAAGATATGTTTGTCTTAATGTTTAAAGGAGAAAAGTCTGATAAAGGGATATCATCTTTCCAGGCAATGTCAATTGCATTATCAGGTCGTGTAGGTACAGGTAATATTGCCGGTACTGCTACGGCAATCGGGATGGGGGGACCTGGAGCAGTATTTTGGATGTGGGCAATTGCTTTCATCGGTGCTGCCACTGCATATGTTGAGTCGACATTGGCTCAGATTTATAAAGAAGAGAAAGAAACGGAATATCGTGGAGGGCCAGCCTTTTATATTGAAAAAGGAATGGGCCAAAAATGGTTTGCCATTATTTTTGCGATTGCTGCATTAATCGCAATGTTAATATTAATGCCAGGTGTGCAATCAAATGCGATTGCTGGTGCTGTTGAAAACGCATTTGGCATAGAAACATGGATGACTGGACTTATTATCGTAGTGTTATTAGGTGCAATTATTATCGGTGGTGTTAAATCGATTGCAAATGCTGCGCAAGTAATAGTACCATTTATGGCGTTAGCTTATATTATTATGGCCATCATCATTATTGTTATGAATATTTCAGAAGTGCCTACTGTATTTGCATTAATTTTCTCAAGTGCTTTTGGTGCTCAGGAAGTCTTTGGTGGAATTATTGGCTCAGCTATTGCTTGGGGCGTTAAACGTGGTATTTATTCAAATGAAGCTGGTCAGGGAACTGGAGCGCATCCAGCAGCTGCAGCAGAAGTTTCACACCCTGCTAAACAAGGTATCGTGCAAGCGGCTTCTGTGTACATTGATACATTACTAATTTGTTCGGCTACTGCATTTATGATTTTATTTACTGGTATGTATAATGTACAAGATGAAAAGGCTGCTGAAGGTACTGATCCGTATATTCATATTGGTGAATTCAATCAAAATGGTCTATCTGGAGAAGAACAAATGACGTTTGCGAAAAGTATTAAAGAAGGTGCTGCATATACACAATACGCGGTTGAATCCTCACTACCAGGTTTTGGAGCACCGTTCGTAGCGATTGCTTTATTCTTCTTTGCATTTACGACAATTATGGCTTATTACTATATTGCAGAAACAAATGTGGCCTACTTATTCAAGGGGAAAACTGAAAAGATTTTTATTTGGTTAGCTAAACTTGCGATTTTAGTAGCAGCTTTCTATGGTACTGTTCGTACATCCGATCTTGCGTGGGCTATGGGGGATGTTGGTTTAGGTTTAATGGTGTGGGTTAACGTTATTGCCATTTTAATCATTATGAAACCTGCTATTGTCGCATTAAAAGATTATGAGAAACAGAAAAAAGAAGGAAAAGACCCTGTCTTCGATCCTCGTAAACTAGGTATAAAAGGTGCAGATTTCTGGATAGACTACAATGAAAAACGTAAAAATAAATAATAAAAAACGAGGCTGGGACATAAATAGTTTCAGTTCACGTAAAAAATCGAGATTGCATGAAGCAATCTCGATTTTTGTGTTTGATTTTGACAATATGTAGTGGAGGATTATCCTCGTACCGCATATTTTCTTAAATTTACGGCCATTAATGCAAGGCCGATTTCGTTCTCAGCTTTCGATTTTCCACGGACAGAAAATCGAGTGAAACCTAAATTAGCCTTCAAGAATCCGAAAACCGGCTCCACGTCAAGATCTAACGGTAAAAAGAGTTGATTCATGTTATAATCTTTAAACATAAGGACACTTCTTTCTGTGTTAATTTTTGTAGGGGTACTAAATTTTATCAGAAGAAGTCCTTTTTTTATGCCTAAAATTATGAATAGATTTAATTGAAATAGAAGTGTTTCAATAGTTGTTCGGAGCGAAGGCGGCGACTCCCGCTTAAAGCGTCGCCGTAGCGGAGAAAAATGACTACGAAGTAGACTAAAAAAACAAAGCCTCGAAGATTTTACTAATCGTAAAATTTTCGAGGTTTTTCATTTTTGAGGTGAGTTGTTTTGTCCCAGCCTCATTTTTTATTCGGCAGGTAGCTCTTTCATTTTTTCTATTGCAATGATAAAGGGTGGATCATTTTGTTGGTTTAGAAATTCGTATTTTAACACATGTACATATTTTTGCGGTAAATGACTGACGTAATCTATAACGGCATTGCGTTCTTCCTTGCCACCAGGATGACCATGGTAAACGACAAGGACGATAAGACCGCCAATTTTAAGTAGTTGAAGTAAATCTGTAAGCGCTAAGATTGTTGTATTAGGTTTTGTAATGATGTCGTGATCACTGCCAGGTAAATAGCCAAGATTAAAAATAGCGGCGGCAACTGGTTTTTGAACATGTTTTGCTACGTGTTCATGTCCAGTGTGTAAAACAAGGGCGCGGTGTTCTAACGCATTGTCTAGAAGCCGATGGAGTGTTGCATCGACAGCGCTTTTTTGCACATCAAAGGCAAATACTTGTCCGTCATCACCTACGAGTTGCGCTAAAAATAAAGTATCATGTCCGTTACCAGCAGTTGCGTCCACAACAGTATCACCATCTTCAATAGCTTCTGTTAATAGCTGCTGGGCATATTGTAAAACACGTTGTAGCTTCATTTTGTAACCTCAGCCTTAAAAAACTTTCCTTGCCAGCTTCCACGTCTCTCTAGCTCTGCATCAATGCCATTTAATACTTCCCATTTATTAACACTCCACATTGGTCCAATCATTAAATCAATCGGTCCATCACCTGTTATGCGATGTATCACCATGTTTGGTGGCAAAAGTTCTAACTGATCTGCTACTAGCTTCGTATAAACATCCTGATCTAAAAATTCTAGCATTCCTTTTTCATATTGTTTCACCATCGGCGTACCCTTTAATAAATGCAGTAAATGAATTTTAATGCCTTGGACATCGAGCTTTGCCACTTCACGAGCGGTCTCCATCATCATGTCATAGTCCTCAAGAGGAAGTCCGTTAATAATATGGGAGCAAACACGAATACCATGTTTACGAAGCTTTTCTACACCCTCTACATATGTGGCATAATCATGGGCGCGGTTAATAAGGTTTGCTGTTTTTTCGTGCACAGTTTGAAGGCCAAGTTCAATCCATAAATACGTACGTTCGTTTAGCTCTGCTAAATATTCAACCACATCATCTGGCAGGCAGTCTGGGCGTGTCGCAATCGATAGCCCAACTACGCCTTCTTGTGCTAATGCAGCTTCAAATTTCTCTTTTAATACAGGAAGGGGGGCATGGGTATTTGTGTAGGCTTGGAAGTAAGCCATGTACTGACCATCCTTCCATTTTTGATGCATTTTGTCTCGAATTTCAGCAAATTGTACATCGATTGGATCCACTTTGTTTCCTGCAAAGTCACCTGAACCTGCAGCACTACAAAATGTACAGCCACCAAATGCTACTGTGCCGTCACGGTTTGGACAGTCAAAACCTGCATCAAGCGCTACTTTAAAAACTTTGTGGCCAAACTGATCGCGTAAATAGCGATTCCATGTATAGTATCTTTTCCCCTCAGAAGGAAAAGGAAAGTTTGTTTCTGTCATGTATTTCACTCCTCTAACAGTATATTTTATCACGTGTGCACGTTTCCGTCATGAAGTAATGATTGTATCCCGTACTAACGGTTGCTAAGACTGTTTTAAAATGAAGCAAACCCCCAATGATGAAGTTTCACTTTATGAAGGCGAGGTAAATTTATTTTCCTTGTACAATTTCATTTTTCAGCATAAACTAACTATTTAGAGTAGCGAAATAATGGAGGTCATGATATGCCAAAAAGGGTTTGGTTTTTAATTATCGGGATGCTTGTGAACACAACGGGCAACTCTTTTTTATGGCCTTTAAATGCCATATATATGCATGATTATTTAGGAAAGTCTCTTGCCATGGCTGGCTTTGTTTTGATGTTGAATTCAGCTGCTGGTGTGTTAGGCAATCTACTAGGCGGTTACTTATTTGATAGAATAGGTGGCTATAAGTCAATTATGTTAGGCATTGTGTTGACGATTATTTCCCTAATTGGTCTAACCATTTGGCATGGATGGCCGCATTATGTGTGGTTCTTAACGATTCTTGGTTTTAGCGGTGGTATTGTATTTCCGGGGATGTTCGCATTAGCAGGAGCGGCTTGGCCCGAGGGAGGTCGTAAGGCGTTTAATTCAATCTACTTAGCACAAAATTTAGGTGTGGCAGTAGGTCCTGCCCTCGCAGGTATTGTCGCTGATTATAGATTTGACTATGTGTTTATGGTGAATTTAGGGATGTATATTTTGTTCTTCTTTATAGCATTAGTAACTTTTAAAGGGTTAGATGCGAGAAGCATTGCTCCTAAAAATGTAGTGAGTGAAAGTAAGCGAATAACAAATAAAGCACCATTCTACGCATTATTAATACTTAGTTCATCATCCGTGTTATGTTGGCTTGCCTACTCTCAATGGAGTGCGACGATTTCTTCATATACACAGGATCTAGGTCTTGGCTTAAAGCAATATAGTTTACTTTGGACAATTAATGGCTTACTAATTGTTATTGGGCAACCTTTAATCGCGCCACTGGTAAAACGTTGGGAAGATAAGTTAAAAACACAACTAGTATTTGGGGTTATCCTTATCGCAATTTCTTTTGGAATTATTGCATTTGCCAGTGACTTTAAAATGTTTGCTGCGGCAATGGTTGTATTAACATTCGGTGAAATGTTCTATACACCAGCCTTACCGACTATTGCTAACCAGCTTGCACCAAAAGGGCGACAAGGCTTCTATCAGGGAATTATGAATAGTGCAGCAACTGGCGGTCGTATGATTGGACCTTTATTCGGTGGCATTATGGTTGATCAGTTCGGCATGATTGCACTCGTATCAATATTAGTCTTCATTGTTTTAATTGCCATTATTCCATGCCTCTTGTATGATCGTCCGTTAAAAAGAGATAATTTGATAATAGATTAATAAATACAGAAAATGGATTTAAAACGAATGAAAAATGTGCTGAAGCAGATTTTTTGTTCGTTTTTTTTATTTTGTAGTTGAAATTGATTGGGTTAAAGATTACAATCATACATATTCAAATATTTGAATATGTAAACGTAAAAAGCCTAGTCGCAAAGTACAGTCATAATGGGGGGATCTACGTGGAAGAAGGCTTACAACAATTTAAAGCTGATTTCTTTAAAGCTTTAGCACATCCATTACGCATAAGAATTCTTGAATTATTGGTTGATGGTAAGAAAAGTGTGAATGAGATTCAAAGCTGTCTTGAGAAAGAAGGCTCAGCCGTTTCCCAGCAGCTGAGTGTCTTACGGTCGAAGAATATTGTATATGGCATGAAAGAGGGCAAAAAAGTTTACTATTCTTTGAGTGATCCAATGATTATTGAATTACTAGACGTTGCAAAGAAAATTTTTAACAATCATTTAATCAATACAATTTCAAGATTAGAAGAAATGACCGTCAGTGAAAATAACGATGACATTAAATAAGAGATGTATCTATTTTCGACTTAGAAAGTATCCTGAAATTAAAGTAAAGGTATATCTTGCTAACTTGATTCGATGAAATTTATTATTTCGAAGGGAAGATTTACTATGAAGTCACTGTTTACAGGGCGACTTGAAGGATATTCTGTTAGTCTTTTTAAAAAAGATTTACTGTCAGGTATTATTGTCGGTATTGTTGCCATACCTCTGGCGATGTCGTTTGCTATTGCCTCTGGTGTAAAGCCGGAGTATGGAATTTATACGGCATGTATTGCAGGGATACTCATATCGATATTTGGTGGTTCGAAATATCAAATAGGTGGACCTACAGGCGCTTTTGTCCCTATTCTTTTAGGGATTGTTCTGACCTATGGCTATGAAAATCTATTAATAGCTGGATTGATGGCCGGTGTCATATTATGTTTAATGGGGATTTTTAAGTTAGGCTCGCTAATAAAATATATTCCGCGTCCTGTAACAATAGGGTTCACTGCTGGCATTGCAGTAATTATCTTTACAGGTCAAATTGCAAATTTTTTAGGACTCACGGGTATTGAACGGCACGAATATTTTATAGCTAACATTAAAGAACTTGTCATACATCTGGGCACTACGAATTTTAATAGTATTTTAGTAGCCATCATTTGTCTCTTGATAATTCTCGTAACACCAAAGATTTTACCAAAGGTACCAGGAGCTTTGGCTGGAATTGTTGTTTCTACAGTTATCGCAACGTTTTTTTTCTCAGGTCAAGTTGCCACAATTGCCACAGCTTATGGTCAAATACCGAATACCTTACCGAATTTTTCAATTCCTGAAATTACATTTGAGCGTATTCAATTATTAATAGGCCCAGCATTTGTCATTGCCATGCTCGGGGGGATTGAATCACTATTATCAGCAGTAGTAGCGGACGGTATGACAAATAGCAAACATAATAGCAATCGGGAGCTCGTTGGACAAGGGATTGCTAATATTGTGACGCCTTTGTTTGGAGGTATTCCTGCAACTGGCGCAATTGCTCGTACAGCTACCAATATTAAAACGGGTGCAGCATCACCAGTGTCGGGTATTATTCACGGTGTGTTTGTATTAGTGACTTTATTGTTATTAGCCCCTTATGCCTCGCATATTCCATTGGCAAGTATGGCACCTGTTTTAATGGTTGTTGCTTGGAATATGAGTGAACAAAAACATTTTGCACATATTGTAAAACTGAAATCGGGCGACTCACTTGTCCTAATCATTACATTCTTACTAACTGTTTTTACGAGTTTGACACTAGCAGTTGAAGTGGGTCTTGTTTTGGCAGTCGTATTATTTGCAAAACGTATGAGCGAGAAGCTTGTTGTATCAAAGGTTTTACCCGATCATTCGACATCGAGTGGCAAGGTGCAACCAAATGTTGTTAATGAACAACATGATTGTCCGCAAATTAGTATATATACAATTGAAGGTCCATTATTTTTTGGAGCCGCTCAAACTTTTGAGCAAACGATTTCACATGACATTCATGGTCAGCCAAAAGTTTTAATCTTACGTATGAGTAAAGTGCCCTTTATGGATTCTACAGGTGAATCATATTTTAGCAATATAGTGGAAAGTTTCACAAAGCAAGGTGGCACTGTTTTAGTCACGGGTGTGCAAGAGGAATTGAAAGTGGCACTTCAGCGAAATGGCCTGTATGAAAAAATTGGTGAAGAAAATTTCTATCCACATACAGGGGTAGCCATTAACCAAGCCCTATGTTATTTGGATGAAAATAAATGTATAGGGTGCAAGCATTTTGCATTTCGTGAATGTGCTGAGAAGTGCCTGGCACGCACATAATTCTGACAATTTACTACAATTCAAAAAGCTCCGTATGATGGAAATCCTCGTACGGAGCTTTTTATGTTCAGTGCAACAATTGCTCGATTTGTTCTTTCTCACAATACTGGCAATAGGACTGTGAGCTTTGAGGCAAATAGGTTCTTAGTAAGGTTGTATCAAGAAATGAGTAGGGTGACGGTTTATTGTGCTTATAGTGGTGATAGGAACTGTATGGATAGTACTCCATTTTTTCAACAATGGGTGTCTTTGTTGTGATGGGATTGCGATGGATGTAGCGACTTACGGTGAGCAAGCCTATAGGAGAGGGAACAAGCTCTGCGAAATATCGCCGTTCGTAAAGCTGACCTGTATATTGATATTTTTTATTGAAGTAATCACTGTATCGACGATTGATGATAGCCATCACTTTTCCTAGTGGCACTTCAGGTGAACGAATAAGTAAATGATAGTGGTTAGTCATAATGCAATAAGCGACGATGCTAAATGGATATTTTTGATGGGCATATTGCAGTACACGAAAAAACGCTTGGTAATCAGCAGCGTTGTTAAAAATAGTTTGGCGATTGTTGCCACGCATCACTACATGATTGTAATGATTTGGTGACCACTGACGTTTTTTTCTAGCCATAAGACCTTCCCTTCTAAGTATTTTTCTTTAGCATAAAAATGATTACAAAGCGCGTCAAATATGCAGATATCTTTAGATAAGTAATATTTTCATTTTGATGACCGAAAAACATTGTTAATTTGTGAAATCTCTATGAAAAATGCCCTGAAAAAATTTTTTTGCTAATTGTGTGTAAATTGTGTGCGTGCCAGGCACCAAAAAGGCACTTGTGCTTTTCAGAACTTTCCATTAGAATAAATGCAATACATGTAAAGACAGTGATGAGGAATAGTAAATTTGTTTTTCTTTTTAGAGAGCTAGCGGTTGGTGGAAGCTAGCAAGAAAGCAAATTGAACTCGCCTGCTGAGTCTGCTCGCGTGAAATCCACGTGCGCCGTTCCTTCCGCGTTAAGGAAGCTTGAGCCGAGTGTGATCACTAATTTGGGTGGTACCGCGGGAGATAAAGAACTCTCTCGTCCCTTTCTAACAAAGGAAGGGGCGAGTTTTTTTATTTTTTAAATATTTTGTCAATTATAACAGTAAGTAAACAATGCACATATATAAGGAGGAATTTACGTGACTTTTATTCATCAACAAGTCGAAAAAAAATGGCAGCAATATTGGGCTGACAACAAAACATTTAAAACAGAAAATGAAACGGTTAAACCGAAATTTTATGCATTAGACATGTTCCCATATCCATCTGGCGCAGGTCTTCATGTAGGGCATCCAGAAGGTTATACAGCAACAGATATCCTATCACGTTTCAAGCGTATGCAAGGCTATAATGTTCTACACCCTATGGGCTGGGATGCATTTGGATTGCCAGCAGAACAATATGCACTAGATACAGGAAATGACCCAGCTGAATTTACTGCAAAAAATATTGCTACATTCAAGCGTCAAATCCAAGAATTAGGCTTTAGCTATGACTGGGATCGAGAAATTAACACAACGGATCCTGAATACTACAAATGGACACAATGGATTTTCATTCAACTTTACAAAAAAGGTTTAGCGTATATAGATGAAGTAGCTGTAAACTGGTGCCCAGCATTAGGCACAGTACTTGCAAACGAAGAAGTCATTGATGGGAAATCAGAGCGCGGTGGTCATCCAGTAGAACGTCGTCCAATGAAGCAATGGATGCTAAAAATTACTGCTTATGCAGACCGCTTAATCGATGACTTAGAAGAAGTAGACTGGCCAGAATCAATTAAAGATATGCAACGCAACTGGATTGGTCGTTCAGAAGGGGCAGAAGTAACATTTGACATCGATGGGACAGACAAAAACTTTACAGTCTTCACAACTCGTCCAGACACATTATTCGGTGCCACTTACGCAGTACTTGCACCAGAACATAAATTAGTAGCACAAATTACAACTGCTGACCAAAAAGAAGCGGTCGAAGCATATCTAGATAAAGTAAAATTAAAATCTGACCTTGAACGTACAGATTTAGCGAAAGAAAAAACAGGTGTTTTCACTGGCGCTTATGCAGTAAACCCAGTAAACGGTCATAAAATGCCAATTTGGATTGCAGACTATGTACTTGCTACTTACGGTACAGGTGCAATTATGGCGGTTCCTGCACATGATGAGCGTGACTATGAATTTGCCAAAGAATTTGGTTTAGACATCAAAGCAGTGCTTGAAGGTGGAGACGTCGAAAATGAAGCATTCACTGGCGACGGTAAGCATATTAACTCTGGTTTCCTAGATGGTCTTGATAAAGTTGAGGCCATTGCCAAAGCAATCGAATGGTTAGAGGAAAAAGGTGTGGGTGAGAAGAAAATTTCTTATCGTCTGCGTGATTGGTTATTCTCTCGTCAGCGTTATTGGGGTGAGCCAATTCCAATGATTCATTGGGAAGATGGTACAACGACGCCAGTACCAGAATGTGAATTACCATTAGTGCTACCGAAAACGGAAAATATTCGTCCTTCTGGTACAGGTGAATCACCACTGGCCAATATTTCAGATTGGGTCAATGTTGTAGATCCTGAAACAGGTAAGAAGGGGCGTCGTGAAACGAATACAATGCCACAATGGGCAGGTTCAAGTTGGTATTTCCTTCGCTATATCGATCCGAACAATACAGAAGCAATTGCAGACCCAGAGTTACTAAAGCGCTGGTTACCAGTTGATATTTATGTTGGTGGAGCGGAACATGCGGTACTGCATTTACTATACGCACGCTTCTGGCATAAAGTTCTATACGATTTAGGTGTGGTACACACGAAAGAACCATTCCAAAAGTTATTCAACCAAGGAATGATTCTTGGTGAAGGTAACGAAAAAATGTCTAAATCAAAAGGCAATGTTGTGAATCCAGATGAAATCATTGCTTCTCACGGCGCAGATACATTACGTCTTTATGAAATGTTTATGGGTCCTCTAGAGGCTTCTGTTGCGTGGTCGACGAATGGATTAGATGGTGCTCGTCGTTTCTTAGACCGCATTTGGCGTCTATTTGTGAATGAAGAACAAGGAACATTAGCCGCAAAGGTTCAAGTTTCTGATGATAAGTCGCTTGAAAAGTCATACCACCAAACTGTGAAAAAAGTGACAGAGGATTACGAAGGTATGCGCTTTAATACAGCTATCTCACAAATGATGGTATACATTAATGATTGCTATAAAGCAGATGTAGTGCCAATGGCTTACGTTGAAGGCTTTGTGAAGTTGCTTGCACCAATCGTTCCTCACGTTGCAGAAGAATTATGGCAATTGCTTGGACACGAAGGGTCAATTTCGTACGAAGAATGGCCAGCATACGACGAATCAAAATTAGTGGATGACGAAGTAGAAGTAGCTGTGCAAGTAGCAGGTAAAGTGCGTGCGAAAATTATTGTATCAAAAGATGCTTCGAAAGAAGAGATTGAAAAAGTAGCACTAGCAGACGACAAAGTACAAGAATATATGGCAGGCAAAAACTTAGTAAAAGTAATTGTTATTCCAGGTAAGCTTGTGAACATCGTAGTAAAATAAAGAATTTATGGAGATCCGAGTAATATGCTTATGATAAGCGTATTATTCGGTTTTTTTACTTTGTAAGTGTAATTAATAGATAAGCTTACATATGTAATATTTTATTTTCATTGGTATTCAACAATTCCTGAGTAATCTGACCCAATAAATATAGATAAAACCGTTGATGCCCACCTATGGGCGAACGCTTTCTGCGGACGGGGCCAAGCCGCTTCCCTCGCTATGCTCAGTCCAGGATCTTGTCTGTCCCGCTTTTCTGGCAGGAGTCATCGCCCTCCGTTCCAATCAACTAAATATTATCTAACACGTACTAAAGTAAATTGTTAAGATGATGAACCATCACGACAAAGAATCAAATCAAGAAACATGAACAACTAGAAATGTACAGCATAATAAGGGAAATATACTCGAAAAGTATGCTGAAGCAAAATGGATCCATTCGCCAATTCGTTAAATCGATTATTGTCAATACACATTGATATGTACAAAATGTCCAATACTTGGGCGTTTTTTTCATTATACTGAAACCAAGTGAAGATTCCTTACGACTATAGAGTGGATGGAAGAAAAAGGGGGTGTTTGTTTGAGTGAGCATTTAGCTACCATTATGGATGAACACGGTGAATATTGTCTTCGGGTAGCTTATTTATATGTAAAAGACTGGGCAATTGCAGAAGAAATCGTACAAGATGTATTTATCGCCTATTATCGTCAACAGAATCGCTTTGAGCAAAGAGCTTCGCTAAAAACATATTTAGTGAAAATTACAGTACATAAAAGTCATGATTATTTACGAAGTTGGAAAAATAAACGACATTTATTATTTGAGAAGTTGCCTATTGGGGCAAGCAAGCGAACGCCTGAAATGGATTTGATGGAAGCGGATGAGCGGAAAACTTTGAGAGCGGCCCTGTTTGAACTATCGATGGTTTATAGAGAGGTGTTAATTCTTTATTATTATCAGGAACTTAAGGTGCGTGAAATAGCTGATATGCTTGGTTGTAGTGACAATACTGTAAAAACAAGGTTACGTCGAGCGAGACAAATGCTACAAGGGAAACTCGAACGAGGCGATTGGGAGGTGCTAGTTGATGACAGGTTTTAAGGACAAACTAAATCGTGAACTAGGAAAAGAAGGACAATTTTCACAAAATCTAAAAGAGAAGATATTACAACAGACGACGAAACCTTCTAGTAAAGGTGTAAATTGGCAATATCCGGCTGTACTAATTGCTACGTTGACTATTTTGTTCCTCTTTATACTAGTTGGGCCTTGGACAAGAACTGAAGAACTACAAACAATTGCACATTTAGACGAGGTGATGAAACAACCGTCTCAAATTAAAAAATTTACGGTAATAAAAAATAATGACCGATTTACATTTGCAGCACAGAAATATGCTTGGAATGTCCTGCAAGAAAACTTCAAAGCTCCAGCAGATATACAGTTACTGCATGACATGTTAGAGCAGGCCAGTTTGGGTGTGGGAGAGATGAGTTTTACAGGTAGTTTCCAGGATATTTATATAGAATTCGAACACGGTCAAATACTACAGCTAAAAATGAAAACCTATGAAACAGGGATTGGCTTTATCGATATGAAGACAGATTTGTTTTATGTTGTAGAGGGAGATGTGGCGGAAAATATGATGACATTAATAGGAGGTGATACAAGCAGTAAATCCACGCTGTTGACATTACTTGTAATATTCTTGCTAACGCTTGCTATAGTAGAGTATATAATGCGCAGAAAATTGGGGATAAAAAGAAAAAATCGATATGCAAATATGACACATAAAAGAGTGGAAGTAATTTTCTCCGTATTTATGTTTTTTGTCATCTACTTATTTATTTCCAAAGGATGGATGTTATTTAAGCCTGTTATTGTAATGACAATAATCGTTAGCGTGTTGATAAGTTTAACCATTAATCGTCTATTTGGGCATCAATTAAAAGAGCATTTGATATCTATAGTAGGCTGGTTAATAGGTATATTATTTTTAATTGTAATTATAGTAATGATTTAGCAAATGAAGGGTAGTTGTACATTCATTTTCATTGTACATGCAAAGGTTGAAACAAACCAATCCGATAGAAAGCTGTATGTCCTAGAGGAAATAATATTAGATAATTTGGTGAATCATAGCTAAGTCATTATCGTATTACTAGGAAAGTGGAGTTTCTGGCCCCAAAAATAAAAGATGAAACTGAGTGATTATCGAACTTAGGATTTTTGACAATTCGAGTGTTCGTACGAAGAAGGTGCCGTCTAAAACCTTCAAACAATCAAGCTGTCTACTTATGTTGAAAATCTTCTTCGCTTTCCTCCAGTCAGCGGTGTCTCAAAAGTGATTTGAGACACTTCTTCGACTAAATTTGTGAAGCATGGGTTCGATTAATCGGCATTAATTTTTTCCTTATTTGAAGTAAAAAAAATACATAAATAATGGGCAGAATAGCAGAATTATCGTGATAAACACGATGCCTTGCCATTGATAAAATCC
This sequence comes from Lysinibacillus sp. UGB7, assembly GCF_049058285.1. Classification (NCBI taxonomy): domain Bacteria; kingdom Bacillati; phylum Bacillota; class Bacilli; order Caryophanales; family Bacillaceae; genus Lysinibacillus; species Lysinibacillus sp. UGB7. The sequence continues at coordinate 40,026 of NZ_JBMGUV010000021.1, read as the reverse complement.
CCATATGGGACTAAGCAATGTACTCCCACAAGTGACCCCAATATAATAAGAAACGAGATATAAGCTGGAAGCGCTCCCCCTTTTGATGAATTGCGGTACGACTAACCGTTGCTAATGTTAATGCATGGGCAGTGAAGAAGCCTAAACACTCAATACATAAACAAAAAATAATGATGACAAGCGATTGGCTTAACGTTAGCGTTATTCCGCTTACTAATAGAAGCACGCCAAAAGTTTTTATGCAGTTGATAGCCATTTTCTCTGCAATTGCACTTATTGGTGAACCGATTATACCTAGACTATAGGCTAAAAAAATGAAAGATATCGTTTTTAATGAAAGAGAGAAGGGTGGTTCTATTAAATGAAACGAAATAAAAGTCCACATTCCTGTAAATGATATTTGTAAAATAATCCCAATCCAAATAACTTCAGCAGATTTGGATTATTTAAATGACTCCAAAAACCATGTAGATCTTTTTTTATAGTACGTGCGTGTTGTGCAAAATGCTTAGATTTTGGGAGTGCTATACAGACGATCACAAAAATGATGAAACCAAGTAACGCAAGTGATAAAAACGCTGTCTCCCAAGAGTAACGTTCCGTCACTGAGCCCATGACAAAGCGACCAATTGTTCCACCAAGTGCATTACTTGAAATATAAAGTGAGGTGGCGAGCCCCATCGATTGACTTTCAATCTCTTCACTTATATGGGCTAGCGCCGCCGCGAGCAAGTTGTTCAGAAGTAATAGAGACTCTATGTGCCATTAAATAATCTAAAATTTGTTGCATAGTAATATTGTTTAAGCCTTTTGGTAATTCAAAAGATGCCTGCTGAATGCCAAGCCATTTATCGATATCCTCTTGGTTTACAGCGTTTGTTTTTAGTAACTTTTTTGTTGAATTTTTATATTGTTGCAAAGCCTTTTCAAAGCGTTCAAAACGAAAAGGTTTGATGAGGTAATCGATTGCACCAAGTCGGAGAGACTCTTGTACAGTTGGCGCGTCTCTGGCGGCGGTAATCATAATAATATCTGATGGAATACGTTCAGCGCGAAGCTTTAGAAATAATTCCATTCCTGTCATATCTGGTAAAAACATATCGAGTAAAATAAGATTTGGTTTTTTTGCAATAATTTTTTCATAAGCGTCACGTCCATTGACTGATTCACCTATAAACTGAAAACCATTCATTTTATTCAGAAATCCTTTATTTACTTCAAGTACCATTGGATCATCTTCTACGATAAATACTGAAAGATTACTCATTTCTCTTCATTCACCCCCACTATAATAGTAATTATTGTGCCAATATGGACAGTTGATTCAACTTGGATAATACCTTTGTTTGATTCCACAATTTGTTTGACAAGTGCAAGTCCAATACCATGCCCGTCCTTTTTCTTTGTACTAAAGCCGTAATCAAAAATTCGTTGTGGCATACCCTCAATGCCTTTCCCACTATCCTGTACTTCTATAAATAAATGAGGCTTATCCCCGATTAACGTTAAATGAACATCTTTATGAGGGCTTTCGAGACAGGCTTCCATCGCATTGTCCAATAGATTGCCGATGATTGTTACCATATCTCCACCTGATAAACCACTCATAAAATCAGCAAGGTTACAATCTTCGTCAATTGTAAGCTCTACGCCGAGTTCTTTCGCTCTAGAATATTTGCCGAGCAATAACCCCTGTATGGAATAGTCATGAATTTTATCATGTAAGCTTTGAATGATTTTCTCTTCATCTGTTATTTCATCAATAATGAGACTTAAAGCATCATCATTACGTTCGAGTTGAATTAATCCTGCATTACTGTGGAGTCGGTTCATGTATTCATGTTGCTGAGCTCGTAAAGAATCGACGAGAATTTTAATGCCAGTTAATTCTTCGGCTAGCATATTCGCTTCTTTTCGGTCTGTTAACATAATGAGATAGCCTGCATTTTGCTCAAAAATACGAATCGGAAATGTGCGTACCAAATACATTTGTTCATACATCAGCAGAGGGCGATATACTTCGTGCTGCTGAATAACATCCTCTGCAAGCCAAGTATCTTTAAATAGTGTTTTTCTAGAAACTTTTTGACTGAAGAAATGTGTGTATTGTCTTGCTAATCTGTTTATAAATGTGACATTTCCACTTTCATCAGTTGCTAATATCCCAATATCCATGGCTTGAATAATGCCGGAGCGTTCTTCTACAAGTCGGGCGATTTCATAAGGTTCTAAGTTAAATGTTTGACGTTTTAAATGATTGGAAACCCAAACAGAACCTCCTAATCCTATGGCTAAACCCCAAAAAAGAGATACTAATATATCCAGTTGGTATTCATCTAGAAGGTTATACCATTTTGGTGCGAGTAAGCCTACTGTAATAACACCAACTTGTTTTGTACCTTCTTCATTCATAATTGGTACGAACGCACGAATGGAGTAACCAAGTACGCCACGCGCCTTTGATATGTATTCGTGTTGCGAGAAAGCTTCTATTTCGTCTCCACCTTCAAATACTGTGCCGAGCTTACTCTCAGACGGGTGGGAGTAACGGATTCGGTTCATATCGATAATCACAATATAATCGACATCAGTTGTTAAGCGAATACGTTCAGCAATTGGCTGGATGATGTCAAACCCTTGATGTTTTCCCACATTATTTTGAACCTCTGTAAGTTGTGAGACAGTTCTCGCGATGGCGATGGCACGTGCACCAAATTCTTTTTCAAAAGCACCGGCAAGATTATGAATCATAATAGCGCCACTGGTGGCAATAGAAAAGATGACAATAATGAACGAAAATATAAACATTTTTAGACGTAAAGAAATATTTTTCATAGGCATGTAAAAGGAATGGCAAAACTCCTTCTATTAAATTCACCACCTCTTTCTCCTTTATGCAAATAAATGGATTGCGTAGTTATGCTACCTTGTCTATTGGCGTTTAAACTAGGACCTGCATTCTATTATAAATTACCATAAAAGAATAGATTGTTGTAATACAATATTGGCCATTTTGTCTGAATTATACATGTGTACTATAACAATAAAGATTTACAATTCTTATTGGAATTATTGGCGAAGGTTTAAAGATTCTAATAGAATATGGTGATGTTGTATGAATGAATATCTAGTACACATTAAAAATGTATATTTGAATAATAAAAAATAAGAGTTTATTTAGTTAAAAAAAGGAAATATACATTGAATGTATTTTATTTTTTTACTATTAAATACATTAAAAGGAATAATCTGAGTATCGTTTGGCTCTATTAAATCTTTTTGCGCAAAGAATTTTTGCTTGTTAAAGTTTTAAATTTCTCTTTCATTCTCGATATTTCTGGATGATGGATATTGCTCTCTTTCTTTGAGGAGGTGCTTTATAAAATTTACTATTAACAGGAAATAGTAGAGAATAACACTTAAATGTGAAAATATGCACAAAATTAATTATTTTGAAATAGTTTGTGTGTGGTTAGATAATAGAGTAGAAAAATAATATTAGCTAAAAAATGTTGTGGAATTTGTTTTATAAACGACTTTTTACTTAGGCGCCGTAAGGATTGAGGTATGAAAAATATATAGATATTTCTAAAAAACTTTTTGGAGAAATAATATTTTTTAGAAAAACATCTTGCATTTGAATAATTCTAAGTGGTAAATTGTTTTACATGGAAGTTCATAAAATCTTCACAGGTAGCAAAAGAGGGGAGAAATGAGAATTTATGAATAAAAATAGATGGTTAATTGCATTATCTGCAATCGCTATTCACCTTTCGATTGGTGGGGCTTATGCATACAGTGTATACAAGCTACCAATTGTTACAGAAATGGGATGGAGCGAAACGAAAGTAACGGTTGCCTTTACTATTATGATGGGGCTTGCTGGTTTTTCAGCGGCGTTATTTGGTAGTTTAGTAGAAAAAATGGGTCCACGTAAATCAGCTATGGTAGCTGCCGTGTTATTTGGAGCAGGACAAGCTGGAGCAGGTGTTGCTATTTCAATGGATTCAGTGCCATTATACTGGTTAACATACGGTGTGCTTAGTGGATTAGGTATGGGTATTGGTTATATCGCCCCTGTATCGACATTAGTAAAATGGTTCCCAGACCGCCGTGGTTTAGCAACTGGGATGGCTGTGTTAGGATTTGGATCAGGTGCACTTATTACAGCACCAGTGGCAGCTAACTTAATGGAAGCAGTTGGCATTTCTACGACGTACTTTATTTTAGGAGCAAGTTACTTCACGTTAATGATTTTAGGGGCTTTATATATTGCACCACCGAAACCTGGGTATATGCCTGCTAACATGAAAGCAGCAGCAGAAAAAGGCAAAAATGTAGTAAAAACAGATTTAGCAGTTATGACAGCGCGAGAAGCAGTGAAAACAAAGCATTTCTGGATGCTTTGGTCAATGCATTTAGTGAATGTAACTGCAGGTATTATGATGATTTCTGTAGCATCTCCGATGGCACAGGAAATCGTTGGTTTATCAGTTGCGGGTGCCGCAGCAATGGTAGGTGTTATGGGGTTATTCAATGGTGGGGGCCGTTTAATTTGGGCTGCCGTGTCAGACTATATTGGTCGCTCGAACGTTTTCGTTATTTTCTTTACGGCACAATTAATCGCATTTATCGTGTTACCACACACAACTAATGTCATCATTTTCCAAGCTCTTATTTTCTTAGTTGTTAGTTGTTATGGTGGTGGCTTCTCAAATTTACCAGCATTCGCAAGTGATTTATTTGGAACGAAGCAACTTGGTGTTATTCATGGTTACTTATTAACAACTTGGTCATTAGGTGGGATTTTTGGTCCACTTTTAGTGAGCACAATTAAAAACTCTTATGGAAGTTATATTCCAGTATTCTATGTATTTGCAGGTTTAATTGCAATTTCATTTATTATTTCGCTTACTTTACGTGCAGATGTACGCAAACGTACAGCTTTAAAAGCAGCATCACAAAATGTTGGAGAAGTCTCTGCTACACAATAATTAATACTTTCAATTTGCACTTGAATGTATAGACCGTATTAGTGTCATTTCGCACATGACACTGATGCGGTTTTTTTTTAGTAGCGGTTGTTATATAACACTCGATTAATCTTCGTCTAACATATAACAGTGACTATTTGATGTCAACAACATTATGGAAAATAAAGTGATTTCGTTACTAAAAGAGAAATTTTGCTACGATATCATTGTGAACGTAGCAATACTGCGAAAAGTAATGGAAAAGCATAAAGTGTTGACATAGAAGGAGTCTATTGGTTGCCTACTAAAAAAGGTGCTATTCATCAAAATACGCTTGAAGCAAAGTGGAGACTTAAGCGATTATCTCAACTAACTTATGGCTGTAAAGTTTGAATCTTTTCGAAACGTTGAACGTATATAAAGTATATATAGGAGGGGTAAATGATATGGGTAAATTTTCATTAAATGACTTTATTAACAAAACGCAACAAGATGACAACGTCAACGATTTTTTTGAGTTAGAAACAGAACGTGTATTAGAAGTTAATTTAGATGGTGAAGTGTGGTCGAAGATGGGGGCAATGATCTCTTACATAGGAGACATTAAATTTGAGCGAGAGCGTGTTATGGAGCACGGACTTAGTAAAATGTTTAAAAAGGCCTTAACAGGCGAAGGCACGCAATTGATGAAAGCAAAAGGTCGTGGACGTCTGTATTTAGCCGATCAAGGTAAAAAAGTTACGATCTTTGATTTACAGGATGAAAGCATTTGTGTAAACGGTAATGATTTACTGGCATTTGAGCCGAATATCGATTGGGATATTCATTTGATGCGTAAAATGGCAGGAATAATGTCAGGTGGTTTATTTAATGTAACGTTAAAAGGAAGAGGGAAAGTAGCGATTACGACACATTTCGAACCGTTAACCTTGTTAGTGAAGCCAGGTGAAACAGTTTATACTGATCCACATGCTACTGTTGCATGGTCTGGCAACTTAACACCCGAATTTAAAACAGATATTAGCTTCCGGACGTTTATTGGACGTGGAAGTGGCGAATCGATTCAAATGGCATTCACAGGCGAAGGCTTTGTCATTATTCAGCCATTTGAAGAAGTCTATACTACGAGCGAAAGTTAAAAGAGCGTGTCTGAAAAGCCGGACACACTACAGACTATAGACAAACTCGACATTATTAGAGTTAACCTATAGTCTTTTTTCTTTTACCATAAATTTAGATAAAGCCGTCGATTTCCACTAAGGGCGGGGTCGAGCAGCTTCCCTCGCTTTGTACAGTCAAGGATCACGACTTCCCCGCTTTTCCTCCAGGAGTCACCTTCCTTCTTTCCAATCAACGTCTACATATATCTATCCTATCCATAAGTTGAAAATCTATATTCATCTTACAGAGGTCCAAGTATTGATCCCGTCGTTGTCTTTAAAATGACGTTTATTCAATATGTCTTTGGTAATTGCTCTAATGCGTCAAACCATCAAAGAAATCGAAACGAATATGGCGTATCGCTGATTTTTGAACATAAAAAATGACAAAAGGTATTCGGAACGTGATTTTTCAGAATTTCCTTTCAGAAATAGTAGTTACAAATAGCCCCTAATAACGAAGGTAGTACGCTACGCTCAACTATTTTCTACCACTTTTGGACTTTGCCATGTCCAATTAGCTAGTTTCTTTAAATTTATGGCAGAAAAAGTAAGTGTAGCCTGCATATCCAATTTTTAAATCCCTCGTAAGGTTGTCCAACGCATACCATGCTTTTCCTTCGTAACGTAAATAAACGTTCAATCGTTTCTATGCGACGTGCATAGATTTGTTTCATGTCACTTTGATGACGTAAATAATCGGCTTCTTCCACATGATACACCTAAATAGGACGTACAATGATTTTCCGATGTCAGCATTTCTAATGGATGTCGTTCAGTATTACTATTTTTCGACATTCATTGATAGACGTACACGAGTTGATTGGAGCGCAGGCGGCGACTTCTACGGGAATAGCATGAGTTGAAGGCCCCGCAGGAGTGTAGCGACGAGGAGCCAGAAGCCATGCCCGCGAAAAGCGCCCGCCGTAGCGGAAATCAACGGGTTCCTATAGAGGCTTCTATGTTTAAAAGAAAAAAGACAGTAAACAAACTCAATTTTTTGAGTTTATCTACTGTCTAGAGCATGTCCGTAATTTTGAAAATGTGAGTTAAGAGTTATTCAGTTGTTTTTCCGGTCGTATCTTTCGCGACATTATAAAGCGGCGTTCATGCCTGCTATACGTCCCGTAACAAGTGCAGACGTAATATTGTAGCCACCTGTATAGCCGTGAATGTCAAGGATTTCTCCGCAGAAATATAAACCAGCTTTCTTCTTTGAGGCCATTGTTTTCGGTTCTATTTCCTTAACGGATATACCACCACCAGTAACAAATGCTTTTTCTAGTGATTGTGTACCGCTAACTGTCATGGTGAAGTTGACGAGTAGTCGTGCCAAGTTGCGTATTTTTTCTTGCGATAATTCAATGCCTGTTAATTGTTCATCTATACCGGCACGTTCACATAAAAAAAGTAACCAACGTTCAGGGGCAATCCCTTTCCAAACATTTTTCACAGCTTTTTTTGGCTCTTCTTTCACAAGTTTGTTTAAATATTGCAGACAGGTTTCTTCATTGTCATCAACAAGTGTTTGAATACGCAATGTGACAGGGTCATAACCTGTTTTCATTAGTTCCTTGACGACAAATTGGCTACAACGTAATACTGCAGGTCCACTTAGTCCGAAATGTGTAAAGAGCATGTCCATTTGATGGGTGACGAGCACCTTGCCTTTTTTATTGAGCACTGAAACGGCTACATCACGGAGAGCTAATCCTTGAAGTTCACGATTTTGAATAAATTCTTCTTTCGATAAAACGGGCACCTCTGTAGGGAATAGTGTTGTCACCGTATGCCCTGCACGCTCGGCCCACGGATAGCCATCTCCAGTTGAACCTGTTTGTGGTACTGCTTTACCACCAACTGCTACGACTACAGCAGCACTACGAATTTCGGTGCCATCTGCTAGGCGTACACCTAGAATTTTTTCATCGTCCATCAGTAGCTTGCTGACAGGTGTGTGAAGACGGACTTCAATGTGTAGGCGTTGCATTCTTCGAATAAGGGCATCCACCACGTCTTGTGCGCGATTAGAAACAGGGAACATACGTCCATGATCCTCTTCCTTTAAAGCAACACCTAGCTCTTCAAAAAAGGCGATGATATCCTCATTATTATAAACAGTGAATGGACTATATAAAAAACGGCCATTTCCTGGAATATGCTTAACGATTTCTTCTACAGGCAGTCGGTTCGTGACATTACAACGACCACCACCAGAGATGGCCAATTTTTTGCCGAGCTTTGTGCCTTTTTCAAGTAGTAATACTTTCTTTTTACGCTCTCCAGCGGCAATGGCAGCCATTAAACCAGAAGGCCCGCCACCAATTACGATAACATCATACATATATGTGAACTCACTTTCTTTTCTTTTTAGGAATCTTTCCTATTATACATGAAGTCTATATAGAGGGTGGCTTCTTTACATTGAAAATTAAACGAAAGTGTTTTATAATTTTCTATTCCGTACTAACGTGCCCTAAGATTTCTAGAATTAGTACGAAAGATAAGCGCACGTAAGTACCTGATAGGTTTAATTAATAATCGGTGGAGCAAACCCCGTCGATGAAAATTTCACTTTATCTGCAATGACAGCATGAAATGAACGCTTTTTCGTGCTATGATGATAGAGGTTATGCACTAAATTATGAGGTGAAAAAATAGATGTGCGGATTTATAGGATATATTAATGGAACAAATGTGATTGATCATCACCAAACAATTGAAAATATGATGAATACTATTATTCACCGCGGTCCAGATAGCGGTGGCATTCATAGTGACGATAAAGTAACGTTGGGCTTCCGTCGTTTAAGCATTATCGACTTATCGGATGTGGCAAATCAGCCACTATACAGTGCGGATGGCAATATCGTACTCGTATTTAATGGAGAAATTTTCAACTTCCAAGATCTACGTGCAGATCTAATTGCAAAAGGTCACACGTTTAAAACACAATCTGATAGTGAAGTAATTATTTACGGTTATGTTGAGTATGGCGTTGACTTTGTAAAACAACTTCGTGGTATGTTCGCATTCTGTATATGGGATAAAAAGAATGATTTGCAATTCATCGCTCGTGATGGCTTTGGTATTAAACCATTGTATTATTCAGAAAACACGACTGATGGCACATTCATTTTCGGGTCAGAGATAAAATCGTTTTTACCACACCCAGCATTCATTAAGGAATTAAATAAAAATGCCCTACGCCCTTATTTAACATTCCAGTATTCTTCAATGGATGAAACATTCTTTAAAGGTGTGTACAAGTTACCACCTGCACACTACATGCTTATTAAAAGTGGTCAAAAGCAAATTGTGCAATATTGGGATAAAAAATTCCATGCAAAAGAAGCGACGATTGAAAAATATGTGGAAGACATACGCACAACGGTGAAAGAATCTGTTGAAGCGCATCAAATTAGTGATGTGAAAGTTGGTTCTTTCCTATCTGGTGGGATTGACTCTAGTTATATTACAGCATTGCTACGCCCAGACAAATCTTTCTCTGTTGGATTTTCTGATTATGAAGATATGTTCAATGAAACAAACTTAGCAAAAGATTTATCAGATACATTAAACATTCAAAACGAACGCAAATATATTTCTGCAGATGAATGTTTTGAGGCATTACCGAAGATTCAGTGGCATATGGATGAGCCACAGTCAAACCCATCTTCTGTACCACTTTACTTCCTATCTGAGCTAGCATCGAAGGATGTAACAGTTGTACTTTCAGGTGAAGGCGCGGATGAAATTTTTGGTGGCTACTCTTGGTACCAGAATTCAGGCAGAATGCAACAATATGAAAAAGTACCTTTTGGAATTCGTAAAGCGTTACGTGGTGTAGCAGAGATGCTACCCAAAAACCAGTATACACATTTTATGGTAAAAGGTGGGCAAACGGTGGAGGAGCGCTTCATCGGGGAAGCTGTCGTTTGGGATGAGGGTGATGCATTAAATGTGCTAAAACCTGATTACAAAAACGGCCCATCTGTTCAAACTATTACAAAACGTATTTATGACGAAGTACCAGGTGACGATGATGTAACAAAAATGCAGTATTTAGATTTAAACCTCTGGATGCCTGGTGATATTTTGTTAAAGGCAGATAAAATGAGTATGGCGCATTCGATTGAATTGCGTGTACCATTTTTAGATAAAGAAGTGATGGAATTGGCGAAAAACATTCCATCAAGATATCGAGTAAATGATATTGATACGAAATATGTTCTTCGACAAGCAGCGCACCAGGAATTACCTGAGGAATGGGCAAAACGTCCAAAGCTTGGATTCCCAGTACCAATCCGCCACTGGTTGCGTGAGGAAAAATACTACAATATGGTGAAAGACATGTTTACAACTGACTTTGCTAATGAGTTTTTCGATACTAAGCAATTAGTTGGTTATTTAGATGAGCACTACGAGGGGAAAGCTAATCGTGGTCGCTATATTTGGACAGCCTATGTGTTTTTAGTGTGGTATAAACAATTTTTCGTGGATATGTAATAGAGAAGTAGCTGTTCAAAAAGTCATCATGATTTTTTGAACCGCTATTTTTTTAGCAGATAAGGCTACCTGCATCTGAAGGACATCAACTGAGCCTAAGGTTGTTGGCTGAGTTGTAATTCACTAAAATATTTCGATGTATTATGCGTTTGTTTTCCAATAATATGTTAAGATAACAGATGGTTTACTTTTTTTGTCTTTTAAAAATATGCTTAGCGCTTTACAAAAACGTTTGATTTTACAATGAATGGATGGATAAGATGTCCAATTTAATGAAAGGTACTGCGATATTAACAATGGGGATGTTTTTATCAAAGGTTCTCGGATTAATATATATTTTTCCGTTTTATGCGATTGTTGGCGAGGAAAATATCGCGCTGTACCAATATGCATACATTCCCTATTCGATTATGCTGGCAGTAGCCATCTCTGGTGCTCCTATCGCTGTATCCAAGTTTGTCTCTAAATATAATGCAATGGGTGATTATCAGTCAGGTCGTAAGCTCATGAAGTCGGGTATACTTGTGATGTTGATAACAGGCCTTGCATCATTTATAGCGCTCTTTTTATTGGCGACGCCAATTGCGGGGCTTGTCATCAAAAGTGATGAACAGGCATTTTCAGTCGAGCAGATTGCTTCTGTCATTCGCTGGGTTAGCTTTGCGCTAATTGTTGTTCCGTTCATGAGTTTATGGCGAGGCTTCTTTCAAGGTTATGATAAAATGCAACCTACAGCAATTTCGCAATTAGTGGAGCAAATTGTGCGAATTGTAGTGTTATTAGGTGGTTCGTTCTTAGTCGTAGTTGTCTTTAATGGAAAACCGCAAACCGCTATTTCTTTTGCAGTATTTGCAGCGTTTATTGGTGCAATCGGTGGCTTAATCGTTCTGTATTATTACTGGAAAAAATATCAGCCAGAATTTAATATGCTGCGTAGTCAAAGTGTAACTTCTACGCAATTGCCAATGACGGATATTTATAAGGAAGTCATTACGTATTCGATACCAATGGTGTTTGTTGGAATAGCTAACCCATTATTTCAGTTAGTAGATATGCTAACTTTTAACGGCGCGATGGCTTCTATTGGCTTAGCGGAAGTGACAGATAAGTACTTATCAATGATTAACTTTACGACACATAAAGTTGTCATAATCCCTGTTATGCTAGCAACTGGTTTTTCAATGGCTTTAGTGCCAACCATAACGAAATACTTTACACAAGGTGAGTATTTATCGTTACGTCATGCGATGGATAAAACATATCAATTATTAATTTTCATAACATTGCCAGCGGTTGTTGGGATTTCATTATTAGCGAATGAAATTTACTTTATGCTCTATTCAGAAAGTGAAATGGGTGCAAATATTTTAGCGCATTATGCACCTGTTGCTATTTTATTTGCATTGTTCCAAGTAACAGCGGCACTTTTACAAGGTATCGACTTCCAAAAGTGGATAGTCTTCAGTTTACTTTCGGGGATTTTTGTAAAGCTCGCACTTAACATTCCGCTGATTCGTTGGTTGGAAGCCGATGGTGCTATACTTGCAACAGCAATTGGTTATAGTGCATCTATAATGATAAATGTTTTAGTACTTAAGAAAACGCTTAACTATAAATCAGAAATGGTGATACGTCGTGTCATCCTAATTTCTCTTTTAACAGTGGCGATGGCAGTAAGTGTATTAATCGTTCATAAACTTTTAGAGCTAATCATGGGACCAGTTGACGGCAAATTTTCAGCGTTAGTTTATTCTGTTATTTGTGCTACAGTGGGTATTTCAGTTTATGGTTTTTTATCGTTACGAATTGGCTTAGCACAAAAACTTCTTGGTGAACGATTGACACGAATTACAAGCAAACTGGGTTTTAAATAGGAGGAATTATGCGTTTAGATAAGTTACTGGCAAACATGGGTTACGGCTCCCGTAAGGAAGTGAAGCAGCTCCTGAAGCAAAAAGCGGTGTCGGTTGATGGCACGTATGTTAAGGATGCGGCAATGCATGTTGACCCAGAAAAGCAAGATGTCTCTGTTTTTGGTGAACGTGTACTATATACAGAGTTTGTTTACTATATGATGAATAAGCCGCCAGGGGTTATTTCTGCGACAGAAGATTTACGGGATGAAACGGTCATTGATTTATTAGAGCCACTACACCAGCATTTTCAACCATTTCCAGTTGGTCGTTTAGACAAAGATACAGAAGGCTTATTACTGCTGACAAATGACGGTGTTTTAGCTCATAATTTATTGTCTCCTAAAAAACATGTACCAAAGGTGTATTATGCACTTATAGAAGGTATTGTAACAGGGGCCGACGGTGAGGCTTTTGCGCGTGGTGTTGAGTTAGACGATGGCTATATAACAAAACCTGGTAAGCTCGTTATTTTAAAGTCTGCTCAGCAATCGGAAATCGAGTTAACGATTCAAGAAGGCAAATTCCATCAGGTGAAACGTATGTTTGAAGCGGTTGGTAAACATGTCACTTATTTAAAACGCCTTTCGATGGGAAGCTTAAAATTAGATGAAAGCTTAGAGTTAGGTGCATATCGTGAGCTGACTATTGAGGAGTTAGCTTCCTTGCAAAATACAGATTAAACAATACCTCGATACTATACTATATAGTGTCGGGGTTTTTAAATACATATTTATCCCAATAACTGTATAATATGATATATCAATAAAAGGTTTTTAATTAATTTATGGTATGATTAATGTTCAATGTTCAGAAAAAATGATAGGAAAATGACTAGAGGATAACTGAATGAAAAAACTGCGTTTAAAATTATTACTGTCTTTAATTGCCTTTGCCTTAATACTTGTTGTCGTTATTTCTTACGTCAACAGGGAAATTCTAGTGGCAGATATTGAAAAACAGCAAGCCATTAATCGAACATTAATTGAAAATCATATTCTTACTGATATGCAAACTGTAGATAATGCACATTTTTATTTTGACAATAATATTTCTGATAAGATGGAGCAAGAGCTACGAGCATTAGCCTTATATTATGAAAAAAATCCAAACATAGCAACATGGGATTTACAGCAAATGAAAAAAAAACATGATATGGACATATACATATTGGATCAAACAAATACCGTTATTTATACGACATTTACAGAAGATAAAGGGTTGAGTTTCAAGACTTGTTGTAACCGCTTTTCTGCTTTATTGGATGAGCGAAGAGAGAGTGGAGAAATTTACATAGATGGTATTGATGTTTCCACGACAACAGGAGGATATCGGAAATTTAGCTACTTAGCAACACCCGACAAAAAATACTTGCTAGAGTTGGGTATCCAATTAAATGATTGCCCTGTTTATCAAACTTTCAATTTTGAAAAAACCGCACACTATTTGATTGAACAATATCATGACTTGTTGGAAGTGCACACAATTAGTGCTGGAGGCGTTTTTTTTGCTAACTCAAATTCTGCCAGGACTACGGTGAAAGATCAATCGCAAACGTTTCAGGATCATTATAAGCTGGCCAAACAAACGATGAAGTCAACAGAATATCGAATAAAATTAAAAAATGGTTATATTGAGACGTATCGTTTTTTACCATATGAGGCTGAGACAGCACGCGGAGAATCTACAAGACGGGTTGTCTATGTGAAATACGATAATCAAACGGAGTTAATCGCGCTAGCGAAAAATACGCAACAGTTTTGGCTACTGCTTATGATTGCATTGAGTACTTCCTTGATCCTGCTGTTAGTGATCAATCGCTTGCTTTCAAAAACAATGCACTTAGCAACCTATGACGCACTGACGAATGTATACAATCGCGCCACCTATATTAGCAAGATGGACAACATATTGAAAAAAAGAAAAATGAATAAGCCTGGTTTATTACTAATTGATTTAGATAATTTTAAGCAAGTAAATGATCAATTTGGTCATGCAGAAGGTGATAGAATACTTATTAAAACAGCAGAAATTTTAAATCAAGAGGTGAAAAATAAAGGATTCGTTGTAAGGTTTGGGGGAGATGAGTTTGCAATTGTCTTATACGATACCGAAGAGAATCAATTGGAACAATTAGCAAATTCTATCTTGGAGAAAATTCGTAAAATAAAAAATGATAATGTTAACATACAAAGTTGGTCTGTTCTGTCAGTTAGTATGGGAGGAGCAATTTGTGAAGAAATGAATGAATCTGAAATGAGCTTATTTGAAAGAGCAGATAAAGCACTATATCAGTCGAAGAACGCAGGGAAAGACCGATACTCAAAATATAACGAGGTTGCTGCAGGGCAATAACAATCCTATATTAAGAGAAAGTATAGGAAGTATTGTATCTACTTGGTCAGTTAGTTCGCATCGGCAAACCGTGAAGTTTATTTTTTAAAATATTAATTATGAACAAAAAATTCGCTACGTTCCAGCAGGGGGTGAGCCAAGTAATATCTCACAATTTGCCCGTGGAAAGTAAGCGGATTTTTGCATTTCTATTTTATGAGGTAGAACGCCCAGATTTCGCTTTGTAAAACAAAGAACTACATAGAACAAGAATAGCAATAACAGTAAACATAGCATCAATATAATGAGTGAGCAGCCAACCACCAATGATTGGACCTATAAAGCCACCTAAATTTTTAAATTGTGAAGCCCCTAAATAAGTTGCCTTTTGTGTATCTGGTGCAATGTCATCAATCATGACATTCATTGTAGGGAAGGTGAAAATTTCACCGATTGTAAATATTATCATCGCTGCTATAAAAAATGGATAATTATTTGAGACGCCAAATAATATAAGACCAACTGCAAAGAAAAGAATACCTACAAGAAGTGTTGCTCTCGATGAAAAACGCTCCGATAGGATACTAATCGGTAACTGCAGTAATAAGACAACCGCAGCATTCAATGAAATAAGTAAGGAATAGAGTTTGGCACCATCTTCAATTTTCAACTCAATTAATTGAGGAAGTGTTGAATCAAATTGGGAGTACCCAATATTTATTAATATCGCACCAGAAATAAAGCTAAGGAGCACACGATTTGTTAAGAGAATCGTGAAGGTTTGTAAGATCTTTGTTGGCGTTGCTGCTTTTTGTTGCTGCATTGAATAGCGATTCAACACGAAAAATAAAAATATGGCATAAACGATATACATGGCACCTGTCAGTATGAATGGGATGCTGGGACTAGATAATTTAGCAATATATACACCAATAACAGGACCTATAACTGCTGCTATATTAATAGCTGTATAGCGCAATGAAAATAGTCTTTTTCGTTTGTCGGCTGGCGTGAAGTCAATCATTAGCGCTTGTGTCGAGGGCTCAAAAAATGAACGACATAAACCATTTAAGGCGTTTAATGCGACAAAGAGCCAAATAGTATGAGCAGTAGCGAAACCGAAGAAAACGATGCTCCAGACGAGAATTGTTAGCAAAATAACACTTTTCCTACCGAAACGATCTGTTAAATAACCTCCAAAGAAGCCCCCTACTGTGGAAATTAATGGAGCAATTCCGATCGTCAGTCCAATCTGTAAAGGTGTAGCGTCAATTTCATTATGTAGATAAATAGCTAAAAAAGGCATCGCCATAAAGCTTGCAATGCGCGTAAAAACAGTTCCACCTAAAATAATCCATACAAGCGGGTGAAACAACTTGGACAGTTTCACACAAAATCCTCCTCTCAACATGTAGAATGTTACGAGTGTAACGGATTGTAAAGAGACTGTAAATAGGCCAAAAAAAGAATGACCCCGACGAAAGGTCATTCCTTTTCTCATACAAGAATGCTTTACGCTTTAGGCGTAAAAACTAAGACGTCATTTTTACTTTTTTACTCGTCGTTGTCCATTTGCCTCGACTTGGACTCATCACCAAATCGTTAAAGGCTAACACGTTCAAATCTCTTTGAACGGTGCGAGGAGTGATGCTAAACTCTTCGACTAAATCCTGTGTAGACACGGTTCCTTTGTCTAAAATAAACATGTACACGTCTTTAATACGATTAAGCATTCGATCAGTAGTTGGTTTCATAAATGAACCACTCCTTCATCTTAATTCTCTTGGCAAAGACTAGCGGACGACAATATGTGCGGAGTGCACTTAGGCTCTTAAGTTGCTGCCTTAGACATCCCCTTTTCTAATTTGATGTTCAGAACGATTATTCTGATAACTTTATTATATAAAAAAACTAGCTGTTTTTCTAGTGAATACGATTGAAATTTACAAATCATACACAAAATTTATACTGTATTTTGTGGGAATTAGTGAAATAGATGCTATATGTGGTAGTGTTAGATAAATATATAAATGATCAGTAGCCAATTGATTGTAATTTTTGGTGTAAAGAGTAGAATAATCTTATTATATTTTCGAGGAGGTACATGTAATGGATTGGTTACAGGCTGCAAAGGAAAGACAAGATGAATTAGTACATGAGCTACAGGAGCTTGTGCAAATTAATAGTGTACTGGATGAAACATCAACAACTACAGAAGTACCTTTTGGTGAAGGACCGTTAAAGGCTCTTGAATGGTTATTAGCAAAAGGTCAATCTGAAGGACTAGAGACGAAAAATGTTGATAATTATGCTGGCCATATACAGATGGGTGAAGGTGAGGATTTACTCGGTATCTTATGTCATGTAGATGTTGTGCCAGTTGGTAATGAAGCGAACTGGACATACCCGCCTTTTAGCGGCACGGTTGCAGATGGTAAGCTATTTGCCCGTGGTGCAATTGACGATAAAGGCCCAACGATCGCAGCTTGGATGGCAATGAAGCTCGTAAATGATGCAGGCATTCAACTAAATAAACGTATACGTATGATTATTGGTACGGATGAAGAGACAGGCTTCCGCTGTGTCGACCACTACTTTAAACATGAGGAAATGCCAACAATCGGTTTTGCACCGGATGCAGATTTCCCGCTCATTAATGCTGAAAAGGGCATTGCAGAGCTTGTGTTCTCTCAAAATAAAATGGGGGATGCAATAAAAGAGCAACTATTACTATTTAATGCTGGGAAGCGCCCAAATATGGTACCAGATTATGCTGAAGCGACAATTCAATTCGTTTCTTCACAATTGGAACAGAATTTTCAAACATTTTTAAGCAAAAATCAGCTAGAAGGCTCTTTATTAATGGATGGTTCTCACTATATAATAACTATCAAAGGGAAATCAGCTCATGCAATGGAACCTGAAAAAGGCGTCAATGCGGCTGTTTATCTTGCAGCGTTTTTACAACAAGAGCTGACAACAGAGCTAAGTAAGCAATTTGTTGACTTTATAACAAACGTATTTCATCATGACCATTATGGCCACGCCCTTGCCTTACAGTTTGAGGACGAAATGTCAGGTAAAACGACATTAAATCCTGGTATTGTAACCTATGATGTGACGAAAGGTAGCAACCTGGTCATTAGTATGCGCTATTCTGTATCATATCCATTTGATGAAAAAATGACAGAAGCGCAACGCTTAGCTGCAGAAAAAGGATTCTCCCTGGATATTCAAGATGACTCAAAACCTCATTATGTGAGTGAAGATGAACCTTTAATTCAAGCGCTAGCTGGTGTTTATCGACGTCATACAGGTGATTACGAAACACCATTACTATCAACTGGTGGTGGTACCTATGCGCGCGTAATGAAAAAAGGTGTGGCATTCGGTATGCTCTTCCCTGGCGAGCCGGATGTAGCGCATCGTGCAGATGAATACGTTATCGTTGAAAACTTAGTGAAAGCTGCAGCTATTTATGCAGAAGCAATTGTTGAACTTGCAGGGCAAAAATAACTCAAAAATGAAAAGGATGAATGAACATGGCATACTCATTATTGAATGATCAAATCGTTGAAGAAGGATCTATTGTAGTATCACCAGAAGACCGTGGTTACCAATTTGGTGACGGTATTTATGAAGTAATCAAAGTATATAACGGAAATATGTTCACAGCACAAGAACACATTGATCGTTTCTATGCCAGTGCCGATAAAATTCGTCTTGTCATTCCTTATACAAAAGACGTGTTACACAAATTATTACACGATCTAATTGAAAAAAATAACTTAGACACAGGTCATGTTTATTTTCAAATTACTCGTGGTACAAATTCTCGTAACCATATCTTCCCGGATGCGAGTGTACCAGCTGTATTAACAGGTAATGTGAAAGCTGGAGAGCGTTCAATCGAAAATTTTGAAAAGGGTGTAAAAGCAACATTAGTGGAAGATATTCGCTGGTTACGTTGTGACATCAAATCTTTAAATTTACTTGGCGCTGTACTTGCGAAACAAGAAGCATCTGAAAAAGGTTGCTACGAAGCGATTTTACACCGCGGTGAAACGGTAACAGAATGCTCGTCTGCCAATGTTTATGGTATTAAAGCTGGTAAACTTTACACGCACCCAGCAAATAACTACATCTTAAACGGTATTACACGTCAAGTTATTTTAAAATGTGCAGTAGAAATTGGTTTACCAGTTATTGAAGAGCCAATGACAAAAGGCGACCTATTAACAATGGATGAAATCATTGTGTCATCTGTATCTTCAGAAGTGACACCAGTTATCGATGTAGATGGCCATAAAATTGGTGCAGGTGTTCCTGGTGAATGGACACGTAAATTACAAAAAGCATTTGAGGCGAAATTACCAATTTCAATCGAAGCTAAATAAGCACAAGTCGTTAAAAAGAGCTACTCAAACCTTGATGATCAACCAAGGTTTTAGAGTAGTTCTTTTTTTATAGAGCAAAATATGGATGTTTTCTCCTGAAACGTCATGTAAAATAAAAATGATAATGATTTACATGGGCAGTAAGATTGGAGTGACCTTTAAATGGCACAATTAGTGAAAATACAAGATTATGTTTCACGTTATCAAATTGATTTGGCTAGATATCCAACACAATTTGTACGGTTAAAAAAAAGCCAATGGGAACGTGTCAAACGTCAATGGGAGTCAGGAGAAGAAATTAGTGAGTGGCAGCATGTCGACAATGACACAGAAAATGAGCCATTTGAAGAGAAACTACGCTTCTCGTTAATTAAAAAAATCTTTGCTGGTCGTCAGAAGGAAGATATAAAAGAAGATAGTGAGCAGGTAGAAGTAACAAATGAATTTGCAAATGAGGAAGATATTATTCCAGAAGAAGAAACGACCTTAACATTTGAGCCGAAAATAGTGTATGCACCGCAGTCTATTCACGAATTGAAGCGGATGTTCATAGATCAGTTTTTTCATTTCCAAATGAAGTGGGCCAGCTCAACGCTACGAGAAAAATCGTATGTGGATCCTCGATTTATGCGTGACTCTTTATTACGAACTTTATTGCAAAATTTGCCGGATAATTATTTAGTGTTTTATTATCCTATTTTACAGGTGCGAAAAGCCCCGATTGAACTTGATGTTGTTTTAATGTCACCAACCGAATGTATTTGTATTACAGTGCTTGAAGCAGAAAATCAAGCGGTGTATGTAGGCAGTAGCGAACGATTTTGGGTCAAGAAGGTAGGAACAAAGGATTTTAAAATACTCAATCCTATGATTAATTTAAGTCGTATGGAATCGGTTTTAACACAGTTATTTCAGCAAGATAACATAGATATGCCCATTCGAAAAGTTGTGTTAACACGTAATGGCTATTTTGACTATCCCGGATCATCCTATAGTATACAATTTGTAGATCATCGCAATTATGGGGAATGGATGCAGCATTTGAAAAAAGTATCCTCTCCTATGAAGCATATGCAAATTCGCGCAGCGCAAACGATTTTAAATAATGTGCAAACAACGTCCTTTAATCGTGATATTTGGCAACAGACATCGCAACCATCCGCTGAGGATTAACATATGAATGTATTATTTATTGTTAATGAGGCAGCTGGCAATGGTAAAGGGAAGAAAGTTTGGCACCGTCTTCAACAACAATTAACCATAAACTATGCAGTTGCCTTCACAGAATATGAAGGGCATGGACTAGAAATTGCGAGGCAATGGGCACGAGGGGCACAAACAAAAAAGCTCATTGTCATTGTCGGTGGGGATGGCACGATACATGAAGTTGTCAGTGGTGTCGTACATATTGACTCTATTGTTATTGGCGTTGTAAGGGCGGGCTCAGGTAATGATTTCGCACGATATTTTCCAATATTTCGAAATGCTAAACAAATTGAGACTTATTTACGGTCTGAATTAGTCGGAATTTCGATGGATATTGGCATGATTCAGTTTGGAACAATGCAAAATGAGCTGTTTGTAAATAATGCAGGTATTGGTTTCGATGCATATGTTACAAAGCAGATTAATAAGTCACGCCTTAAATATTATCTCAATAAAATAGGACTTGGCAAACTCTCCTATGCTGCAGCTGTTGTGAGGGGATTATTTAGTTTTGAGCGTTTTAATGTGACGGTACGTACAAAAAATGAAGAACGGCATTTTAAGCAGGCGTGGTTTGTTGCCATGAGTAATCATCCTTATTTTGGCGGCGGCATGAAAATTTCACCACGCTCTAAACCCGATGATGGAAAAATTGAAGTGACGATTGTCTATGGTATTTCCCGTTTGAAATTACTATTTGTTTTTGCCACTGTTTTTTTTGAAAAGCATACGAAGTTTAAAGAAATTACTTTTTTGCAAAACAATCAATTTGAGATTATCTTGGACTCTGACAAGATTGATAGTCATACAGATGGGAACTATATAGGTGAGATTGAACAGGGTACAATTATTCATTGTGCGGTCCAACAAGATGCTTGGAATATAATAACTTTTGATAATGGAAGAAACGTCATTTCACAATAATTTTATGCGAAATGACTGTTTTTACGTTATACTATAAAAAATTAATAATTACCTAGAAGGAAATGAGGAAGAAAATTGAGATTAAGAAATAAGCCTTGGGCAGAGGACATGATTACAAGTCATCCAGAGGTGATCATACCAAATCCTGAAGACTTTAAAGGAAATTGGCAGGCGGTTTTTGGCAATGACAACCCACTGCATATTGAGGTTGGTACAGGGAAAGGGCAATTTGTGACAGGGATGGCTTTGCAGAACCCACATATCAATTATATTGGTATTGAGCTGTATGATAGTGTGATCGTTTGTGCACTAGAAAATATTTTAGAGGCTAAATCTCCAGCAAATTTACGTTTATTAAAAGTAAATGGCGCGGATTTATATAAATTTTTCCAAAAAAACGATGTAGCACGAGTGTATTTGAATTTCTCAGATCCTTGGCCTAAACTTCGCCATGCAAAGCGTCGTCTAACGCATGAGGGTTTTTTGAAATTATATGAGTCGATTTTAGTTGATAATGGGGAAATCCATTTTAAAACGGACAACCGTGGCTTGTTTGAGTATTCGTTAGTTAGTATGTCTGAATATGGCATGTTATTGAAGTATGTATCACTCGACCTACATGCGAAGATGCCAGAGGATAATATTATGACAGAATATGAGCAGAAATTTTCTGCTAAGGGGCAACCAATTTATCGTCTAGAATCACAATTCATAACAAAATAGTTTTCTAGGGGGAGTATGGATGGATCGATTACAGTTTCACAATATGTCATTATCATGGCTAAACGGGGGTGTCACTTGCCTTGATGGTGGTGCAATGTTTGGTGTTGTACCAAAGCCACTTTGGTCACGTAAATATCCAGTAAATGAAAAAAATCAAGTGGAATTGCCGACAGAGCCTATCTTAATTCAATATGAAGGTAAAAACTATATTATTGATGCGGGTGTTGGTTTTAACAAATTAAATGAAAAACAATTGCGAAACTATGGTGTAACTGAAGAATCGACATTGGCTGATAGTTTACAAGAACTTGGTTTAACAACTGCAGATATTGATGTTGTATTAATGACACATTTACATTTCGATCATGCGGGTGGTTTAACACAGTGGGAAGATGATGTTTTAGTACCTACATTCCCAAATGCAAAAATCTATGTGACGAAGATTGAATGGGATGAAATGTGTGAGCCAAATATCCGTTCGAAAAACACCTATTGGAAAGAAAACTGGGAGCCAGTACAGCACTTAGTAGAAACCTATGAGGGCACTTTACAAGTAACGCCAGGTATCGAAATGATTCATACAGGTGGCCATAGTGATGGACATGCTATAATTAAATTAACACAAAATGGAGAAGTACTACTGCATATGGCGGATATTATGCCAACACATGCTCACCAAAATCCGTTATGGGTGTTAGCATATGACGATTATCCAATGACAAGTATATTTGCCAAAGAACGCATGATGAAAGAAGCATTAGAAAATAGCTACGGATTTATTTTCTATCATGATGCTTATTACCGCATGATTAAATGGGATACAACGGGCAAGGAAATTGTAGATAAGTTAGAACGCAGTAGACAAGCTGTTATTACATTCTAATGACTAGAACGTGTGAACTTTTTTGGGTTCATGCGTTTTTTTTTGTTTAAAAAGCTAGTAGTAGGACGTAATAGACGTTTAGATATTGTAGCTATTTTAGGAAATTATTTTGGTTTGGTGTGTAAAGTGCATGCTATTCCTACAGGGAAGCGGAACAATCAAAAACCAAACGTTACGATGCGACGAGGATGGTCAATGCTTTGGGAAAAATCTTTTGGGGCTTTTTTTTCGTGAACATTTTAGAAAATATGATACACTAAAAGCTATACTAAAACACAAAAGAGAGTTGAAATAACAATGGCAACTGAGCAACCATTTTTACCAGTACTATTAGGATCAGATATGAATGCATATGGCATGGCACGCGCGTTTTACGAAGCATACGGCATTAAACCACTTGTATTAGGACGTTCACATTTAACAGCTACACAGGATAGCCATATTCTTAATTTTCAAGAAATCGATCGTCTAAATGAACAGGACGTATTTGCACCTGCACTGGCAGAAGTGGCAAAAAAATATGCTGATAAAAATTTACTGCTACTTGCTTGTGGTGATGATTATGCAAAACTAATCATCAAAAACAAACCAGCATTACAGGAGCATTTTACAGTACCATATATCGACGAATCATTAATGGATGAAATTTTACTAAAAGAAAACTTCTATAAAATGTGTGAGAAGTATAATTTTAAGTATCCAGGAACGACAACAGTAACAGCAGAAAACTATCAATCCTTCACACCACCGTTTGAGTATCCAATTATTTTAAAGGCTTCGAACTCAGTGGAATATTGGGCTTGTACATTTCCAGGAAAGAAAAAAGTTTTCATAGCACATGATGAAGCAGAAAAAACAGCAATTTTAAAAGCAATCTATAGTTCAACTTACCAAGATACAATGATTATTCAAGAGTTCATCCCTGGCGATGATTCTTATATGCGTGTATTAAATGCGTATGTAGGAAAAGATGGCAAAGTGAAGTTGATGTGTCTTGGCAATCCTATTTTGGAAGAGCATTCTCCAGAAGGCATTGGTAGTTATGCAGCAATCGTCACAACATATGATAAAGAATTAATGGACCAGGTTCGCTTCTTCTTAGAGGATATCGGCTATACTGGTTTTGCAAATTTTGATATGAAATACGATATACGTGACAAACAGTATAAGTTGTTTGAAATTAATTTGCGCAATGGCCGCTCAAGTTATTATGTAACGGCAAGTGGACATAATTTAATGAAATATGTAGCGGACGATCATATGTTAAATGTTGAACAACAAGTAACCTATGTAGAGGACAAGCATTTGTGGATGATTATTCCTAAGGGAGTATTATTCAAATATGCATCGAATGAAAAACTTAAGCTGGAAGCACAAAAATTGATTCGTGAAGGAAAGTATACAAACTCACTTTACTTTAATGAGGATATGAATGCGAAACGTTGGGTGAAGCTAACGTTAAATAACTTAAACTATTACCGAAAATACAAAAAGTACTTCAATAATAAAGGACTATCTGAGTAAAAAGAAGAAGTCTAAAAAAGTCCTTCAAACAATAACATCCGCCTTACTATATGGTGAAAATCCCCGGGCAATGAGCCGCATCGCTTGCTAACGCTCCCTGCTAGGTCTCATGCTCTTGCTTTTCCCACAGAGGTCTACGCGGATTTATACTTTGCATCAAAAAATAGCATACTTGGATACCTCTGAGCATGTTGTTTTTACTTTTGAGACAACCCCTTTTCAGATTGACGACAAAAGGTATTCGGAATGTGATCATTCCGAATACCTTTTATAGTAGTTGCAAATAGCCCCCATTAACGACAGTAGTACTATGTATCGAATCAATAATGATATGGTCAGCACTCAATAATCCTTGACCGCAAGTTCTTTTAAAATGTGGAAATGTAGCTGAGTTTTGAAAGCGACGTTCATAATTTTTACTGATAGACGTACACTCGTTGATTGGAGTGTAGGCGACGACTTCTGCAAAAAATAGCATGAGTTGAAGGCCAGCAGGAGCCTAGCAACGAGGAGACTGAAGCCATGACCGCGAAAGGCGTCCGCTAGCGGAAATCAACGGATTCCTATAGATCCTTCTATTTGAAAAAACTGTAAGAAAACTCAATTATTTTTTGAGTTTGTCTACAGGCTGAAAGGGGGTGTCTCATTCATTTGAGACACCCCCCTTTTCTGCGAAAATGCGGCAAAAAGATTAAATTTCTTAGCATTAGCATCGCCATATTGGATATTTAATGTAGCTTATCTCGCATGAATTGAAGATTAAAGTGTCACTATTATAATTCAATTAGTTCTACAACAACGCCAGAGCGTGCGTCTGCAGCGAATTCGAATGTTTGCATTTCGCCCTCATACATGCGTGAAATACCACCACGATAAACAGGAATCGTCATGAAACCATTCGTAAAATTATCTGTTTTCATATAAATCCACGAACCGTCGATCGGTGCATCCTTTTTAAATTCTTTTTTTATGTTTTCAAGTACTTGTCCAGCAGGCACATATGGAGAAACTTTTTCACTTGCTTCTTTAATAATGACTGCGGCGGCTAGGCCTGTTGCAACACCAATTAAAAAATCACGTAATTTCATGGTTTTATCCTCCTTTTCCTATAACATCATTTTATCATAGCACAGAGAGTGAATGCACGTTCATACTGGGGGACTTTTATGAAATATATCAATATTTCGACTTCGGAAATAAGTGTGATACAATAGCAAGGAAGAATATTCTACTTCGTGGGGAGAGAGTCATCATGAATGAGGAAACATTACAATTATTTAAAACATTAACAGAGTTACCAGGTGCACCGGGCAATGAACATGCAGTACGCGCGTTCATGCGTTCTGAGTTAGTGAAATACTCTGATGAAATTATTCAAGATAATTTAGGTGGTATTTTTGGCGTAAGACATAGTGAAATAGCTGATGCACCGAAAATTTTAGTAGCAGGTCATATGGATGAAGTGGCATTTATGGTCACATCGATTACGGACAACGGTATGATTCGTTTTCAAACATTGGGCGGCTGGTGGAATCAAGTAATGCTGGCACAGCGTGTTGAATTGTTTACAAAAAATGGGCCTATTCCTGGTGTAGTGTCATCGATTCCACCACATTTATTAACAGATGCTGAGCGAGCAAAGCCGATGGATATGAAAAACATGTTAATAGATGTTGGAGCTGATAGTAAAGAAGATGCTATTGCAATTGGTGTTCGTCCAGGCCAATCCATCATACCTGTATGTCCATTTACACCGATGGCCAATCCTAAAAAAATAATGGCAAAAGCTTGGGATAACCGATATGGCTGTGGACTAGCTATTGAGTTAATGAAAGAAGTAAAGAATGAAAAGTTAGCTTGTCATTTATATTCCGGCGCAAATGTGATGGAAGAGGTTGGGCTTCGAGGTGCTCAAGTATCAGCGAATATGATTAAACCAGATTTATTCTTTGCTTTAGATGCTTCACCTGCAAATGATGTATCTGGTGATAAAAATCAATTCGGTCAGCTTGGTAAAGGTACGTTACTACGCATTCTTGATCGCTCAATGGTAACGCACCGTGGAATGCGTGAGTTTATTTTAGATACAGCGGAGTCTAATCATATTCCATATCAATATTTTGTATCACAAGGTGGTACAGATGCTGGCCGTGTGCACACTGCAAATGATGGTGTTCCTAGTGCTGTAATTGGGGTTTGTTCACGCTATATTCATACCTCAGCAGCTATTATCCATATTGATGATTATGCTGCAGCGAAAGCATTAATTGTAGAGTTAGTGAAAAAAGCAGATCGATCGACATTAGAGACGATTCGAGCTAATGTGTAAAGAAACATGAGAGATGCCATAATTGGCATCTCTTTCTATATATAGAAAGAGGGATTTTCATGAACATAGCAATTGGTACAACAAATAAAGCAAAAACTAAAGCAGTAGAAGTTATCGTTAAACAATATTTTGAAAAAGCTGTTTTTACATATGTCAAGGCTTCCTCTGAAGTGTCTGAACAACCTATAACTACAGAAGAAACACGACAAGGAGCGATTAATCGTGCGAAAAATTCATTGCATGCAACTGGCGCAGCATTATCTTTTGGCCTTGAAGGTGGTGTCACTGAAATTGAAGGTGAAATGTACATCTGTAACTGGGGGTCTCTTGCTTTAGCGGATGGTACAATTTTTACGGCTGCTGGTGCACAAATTATATTACCAAAGGAAATTGCCCAGGAAATAATAGCTGGGAAGGAGCTTGGTCCTGTTATGGAAGCATACACAAAGCGTCTGGATATTCGTCAAGGTGCGGGTGCTGTAGGTATTTTTACGCGAGGAATAGTAAGCCGCCAGTCTATGTTTGAGCATATTGTCGCGCTGTTGGTTGGACAATATTTGTTCACATTAGCAGCTGAATAGTGTCTTCGGACTAGTGATAATGGAGCAGAGTAGTTGCAACTTTACTGAAATTTTTTTAAAATAAAAAAAAGTTAGCAATGAAAGGAAGATAGAAATGTCTCGTAAGTGGCTACAAGCATTGACTTTAATGCTTTTGATTTTGGGACTTTCTGGCTGCAATCAATCTGTTGATGAACAAATTGCAAGTGGACTTAAAATAACGGAAACTGTTTTTGCAGAGAAGCCAGAAGAACATACAGATAAAATTGGGCATATCCAATTGTTTCTACCAACTAAATTTAAAATCGAGGACAGTTCAGATAAATATAATATTTTAATATCTAAGGGCAAGGAATCTTATATTCTTTTCATCAATGATAGTGAAGATTCAGACAGCAAACTCTATTATAATTTACTAAAAGAAGATAGTTCCAAAGAAATTATTAAAGAAAATACTTATGAGAAGGATGATAGTTTCGGATTTTCAGCGATTTCTAAAACTGAGAAAGATGATGAATTTGAGCTAGTTGTCAGTAGCGGCGGCGTAAAAATGACAACCATTTCAAAGTCTCAAAATATTGAAGATAATCTACATGAGATGACGAAAATCGTTCATTCGGTTAAGATTAAATAATTGCATAGTTTTGAACAAGACGGTTCACAAACATGTGAGCCGTTTCATTTTGAACTTTATTCAGTATTCAGTGGGTTTCCAAACACCTACAGGCTAAAATTTAAGCCTTTGGTGGATGTCGCGGATTTTAAAGGGAATAAATTTATTATGGATGGTAGCCCATCTGCGCCGCTTGCGAGCAATAACTTAGCTACCAGAAAGCTAGCGGCAGGCGCAATGGCTATACGCCACGTCTCGTGGTTTTACTGAAATGACTGACATCTTGTCTGCCATTGTGCAGGCCTACCAGTGCAAAGCTAAATTTGGACGCATTACGGCGAAGCGTATTCACATAGAAAGGACGTGAACTAGATGAAACAAATAAAATCAGAACAACTAATATCTCTATTGAAAAAACAATTAAATGAGCAAATATTTGATTTTGAATTCGATAAAAAGCATGATAAATTGCGCTTAAATCATAAAAAAATAGGCAAAGGGATGGAGCTTTCTTTACCAGGTATTATAGCGAAATACAGTGAAAAGCAAGAGGTGGCAATCAATGAAGTGGTTTATACAATTGAGCAAACCTTCACGGCAATGGAGCAGGAAATGGAACAAGGGTTCCAAACATCTACACAAATTTACCCAGTGATACGTGCAACATCCTATCCACAAGCATCAAAAGAGGGGCATGCATTTATTACTACGGAACATACGGCAGAAACGCGGATTTTTTATGCACTTGATTTAGGAAAAACATATCGCTTTATTGATGAGTCAATGTTAGAGGCATTGCAATTGACAATAGAGCAGATTCGTGAAATGGCACGTTTTTCGGTCAAGCAGTTACCGACAGTCTATAAGAAAGATGAAGTGGCTGGAAATTTCTTTTATTTTGTTAATGTCAACGATGGCTATGATGCAAGTCGTATTTTAAATGAAAACTTTTTAAAAGACATGCGTGGACAAATAGAGGGGGATATGACGATATCTGTCCCTCATCAAGATGTATTAATACTAGGTGATATTCGTAATGAAACAGGTTATGATGTATTAGCACAGATGACGATGCATTTCTTTACTGTCGGAACAGTACCGATTACGTCGTTATCATTTATATATGAAGACGGTGACTTAGAACCGATCTTTATTCTAGCGAAAAACAGAGTGAAAAAGGAGCAAGAAGAACAATGAATGTATTTTACAACAAAGCGTATGTAGGAGACGTATTATTAGTGCAATTAGCGACAGAGGCAATTGTGAAAACAGTGGTTGAACGTGCTGGCGATATTGCCATTTTAAAAGAAGCTCAAACAGGAGAGATTAAAGCTTTTAACCTATTTAATGCAAGCAATTATGTACAAACAGAAGCTCAAGGTAATGTCGAAGTTACACCAGAATTTGTAGCACAACTAGAGGCTGCTATTACAAAAAATGGCGCTACAATCAGTCTTGATGTTGATTTTTCACCAAAATTCGTGGTGGGCTATGTGGAAACAAAGGAAAAACATCCAAATGCTGATAAGTTAAGTATTTGTACTGTAAATGTAGGTGACAAGAACTTACAAATTGTTTGTGGAGCACCGAATGTTGAAGCTGGTCAGAAAGTAGTAGTAGCCAAAGTTGGAGCAGTTATGCCTTCAGGTATGCTCATTAAAGAAGGTAATTTACGAGGCGTCGATTCATTCGGGATGTTATGCTCGGCTCGTGAATTAGCGATTCCAAATGCACCGTCTGAAAAAGGAATCTTAGTATTACCAGAAGAAGCGGAAATTGGCAGTGCTTTTGAAGCGCCAACTCGTTAAAAGTATATTATATATGCAAAAATCGTTATGTTACCAATGTTGTTGGTAGCGTAACGATTTTTTTGTGAAGGTTGGGCCTATAAATGCAAGTTTCTATAACACTTTTATGGTATGCTTTTTTATATAGACGTAGCTTTGTTTTTAAAAGGCTCTCTTTTGAAATCATAGACAACGCTATAAACGAAGTGTATGAGAAATGAGTGAAACAACGTGAATTGGTTTAAAAAACAAATAGATAAAATTTTAAATAGAGATGACTATGAATATGAAGATAACTATGAATATGAAAACTATCAGGAACAACATGAGCAACAACAATCGTTGAAAGAAAACCCTGTAAATAAGCAAAAGACCTTTCGTTTTCCATTAATTGAAGACAAAGAAGCGGAGTCATCAAATGAACCAAAAGAGGCATTCAATCAAATGGACGATGCTTATTATGGACAAATTGAAGATTTATCGTTACCGAAGCATTTACATAATCATATCGTAGATTCACGAGTTTACGATGTGGAGGTTTCGGGGATTCGTGAGCTTTTAGAAAATCGTACAAAACGTACAGGTCGAACGACAATTACACGAAGTCAGCCAGAGCAAGAGAATCGTTCAAAGGCACGGATGATTTTTCGTGATGCACAATATGAACCGGTTATTCAAAAGGAGGCTGCTCCTCCTAAGAAAGAACCGACTGTTGAAAGTAGTTTACCACCGAATCGTAAACGTTTTGTACCAACGGATGTACCTTCTCCAGTGTATGGCTTCGCTAAGCCAAGCCCAATTGAGCAATTATTAAACAAACGTATGGAAGAAAATGATGCTGAAAGACCTTCAACACCTGCGACTGTAAAAGAAACGACAACAAATGAGGCGATTGAAAATATACTAGTAGAAAAAGTGCCTAGCCTGACACGAAATGATGTAATTGATCGGGTTAATGAGCCTAACGATATGGAAGCTACACCACAACAAACGAAAACAATTAATGAAGATCAGGCTGAAAAAAAACAAACGATTACATTTGATGCAGATTATGACGCACAGAAGCAACCAATTACTTTTGATGAAGTTCAAGCTGAAGAAAAACTTCAAACAAAAGACCTTTCTAATATGGCAGTACCGCCAACGACATCGTTCGCAGTCGGTTTTGAAGAGCAAGTGAAGGAAGCTGTACAGCAAGAACTCGCTCTCGATCAACTCTCTGCAAATGAATCTGATATTCATGTGAAAGAAGTTATTGTGGAACAAGTACAAATAGAAAACTCAACAATCCACATTGGTGAAGTGACAGTTGTACAGCCGACCGCAGATGAGGAAGCAGAGCAAGCGGTTTTGGATGAGCAAGCTAATAAAGCAACAATTAAACAAGAAAAAAGCCGCATTCCTTTTAATGTTTTAATGTTAAAAACGGATAAAGAGAAGTGGCAAAACCGCCAACAGCTTAAGGATACACCACAATTTATTTCTGATGATATTCATAGGACGGTAGCGATGCCAAATAATGAAAACGTTGAGTCAGCTGTGGCAATGCCAAATAATGAAAACGTTGAATCGGCTGTAGCGATGCCAAATAATGAAAACGTTGAATCGGCTGTAGCGATGCCAAATAATGAAAACGTTGAAACAGCTGTGGCAATGCCAAATAATGAAAACGTTGAATCGGCTGTAGCGATGCCAAATAATGAAAACGTTGAATCGGCTATAGCGATGCCAAATAATGAAAACGTTGAAACAGCTGTGGCAATGCCAAATAATGAAAACGTTGAATCAGCTGTAGCGATGCCAAATAATGAAAACGTTAAATCAGCTGTTGCTATTCCAAATAATGAAAACGTTAAGACAACTGAATCTATTCATATTACTGAAAACGTTAAGTCAACTGAAGAAGTATCAGAGTCTGCTTCGTCGTCTGTGATGAAGGAAACAGAGCTCACTCTTCCAAAGATGGAATCTGTAAATACAGCACTAGAAAGAGTAGCAGAGATTACAATGTCGCCTGTAGCAACAATGGACCGCCCATCAACTGTAGAAAATACAGCGATGGAGGTAGTAGAAGGAGCCGATGAAATTGCAGCGACTTCACTAATGGATGCAAAGGTAATTACTGCTCAAGCATTTGTAGAAGAAAAGATTGATATCCCAAGTGTTCTGGGGAATGCTGAAATAGTTGAGGATATGCCACAAGAGCAGTCTCAAATGATTGAAGTGTTACCTGAAAAGGAAGAGCCAGCCGTTAAACCTTTGAAACCTGTTCGAGTGTATCATAAACCAGGTGAAGAGTTTTTAGAACCGCCTGAGGAAAAAACACAAGACACTGAGTGGATGGAACAACAGGGAGATACATTAGTCGAAGCTCTTTCTTATTTCCAGGTATCAGCTCAAATTGAATCTATTATGCAAGGGCCAGCTGTTACGCAATTTGAAATAACAGTAAGTCATGGAACAAAGGTAAGTAAAATACGTAACCTAGCTGATGATTTGAAGCTAGCATTAGCAGCAAAAGACATCCGTATTCAAGCACCGATTCCTGGTAAAAGTTCAATTGGCATAGAAATTCCAAACCGCGTATCTCGAGCTGTTCGATTATCAGAAGTGACAAATAGTGCTTCCTTCCTCGACTCGGATTCACCGCTTGAAGCAGCACTAGGGCTGGATTTAACAGGAAAGCCAGTAACGATTGATTTACGAAAAATGCCACACGGCTTAATTGCCGGAGCTACAGGCTCAGGGAAGTCAGTTTGTATTAATTCTATTTTAGTTAGCTTATTATATAAGGCTGCACCACATGAGTTAAAACTTATGCTGATTGATCCCAAAATGGTAGAGCTTGCTCCGTTTAATCATATTCCTCACTTGGTCAGCCCGGTTATTACAGATGTTAAGGCTGCAACAGCGGCATTAAAATGGGCAGTTGAGGAGATGGAGCGTCGTTATCAGTTATTTGCGCATGCAGGTGCGCGTGACATCACACGCTATAATGCATTAGCCGATAAAAATAATGAGCATAGTTTAAAATTACCTTATATTTTAATTGTCATTGATGAGCTAGCCGATTTAATGATGATGTCTCCTGCAGATGTGGAGGAGGCCATTTGTCGTATTGCCCAAAAGGCACGTGCTTGTGGTATTCATTTAATTGTTGCAACACAAAGACCGTCTGTGGACGTTATTACAGGGCTCATCAAATCAAATATCCCCACACGTATTGCCTTCGCGGTGTCTTCACAAATTGATTCGCGAACAATATTAGATGGGCAAGGAGCGGAAAGATTACTTGGACGAGGCGATATGCTATATTTAGGTAATGGAATGTCTGCACCAGTACGTTTACAAGGGACATTTGTGACAGATGATGAAATAGAAGCAATCATAGACCATGTTCGTGAGCAAGGTGAACCGGATTATATTTTCGATCAAGAGGAGCTTTTAAAGAAAATTGAAGTTTCCGCAGAGCAAGATGATCTATTTGAAGATGTATGTCGATTTGTTTATGAACAAGGTGGAGCCTCTACGTCCCTAATTCAACGTAAGTATCATATCGGTTATAACCGTGCTGCACGGTTAATTGATATGTTAGAATCTCATGGTTTTGTGTCAGAGGCAAGAGGTAGTAAACCGCGTGAAAGTTATATTACCGAGCAAGATTTAATTGCTATGTTTGAATAATAATCGCAGTGTTTTCGTCTAGATTATCTGACTTTCGTCAAATTTAGTTTTTTTAGAAAAGTTGCACATTTATCCTTGTGCATAAATAGTGCTATAATAGACAAGATGTTTTGATTAGTACGTATTTTTTCGTGCTTGAAAAGGTATTAATACCTAATATTTGGAGCATAAAAAATATGCTACACCTTAATAGATGATAGATGGGATTTAGTATTTCCCGGGGGGTTTAATTAATGACAGTTTTTCATTTCACAGGCATTAAAGGTTCTGGCATGAGTTCACTTGCACAAATCTTATTCGATGCTGGTGAACAAGTACAGGGCTCAGACATTGATAAGTATTTTTTCACGGAGCAACCGTTACGTGATCGTAATATTCCAATTTTTACATTTGATGCAGATAATATTAAACAAGGTATGACGGTAATTGCGGGAAATGCCTTTCCTGACGAACATCCTGAATTAGTGCGTGCGCGTGAAATCGGTGTTGAAATTATTCGTTATCACAAGTTTTTAGGCGATTATATTGGAAATTACACATCAATTGCAATTACGGGTGCACATGGTAAAACATCTACTACGGGTTTAATGGCCCATGTTGTAGGTGGCTATAAACCAACATCCTATTTAATCGGTGATGGTACAGGTGCTGGACATGAGGATGCAGCCTTCTTTGTGATGGAAGCATGTGAATACCGTCGACACTTTTTAGCGTATAATCCGGATTACGCAGTAATGACTAATATTGATTTTGATCATCCAGATTATTTTGCAAACATAGAAGATGTATATTCAGCTTTCCAATCACTTGCATTACAAGTGAAAAATGCCATCATTGCATGTGGTGATGATGAACATCTTCAACGTATTCAAGCGAAAGTACCTGTTGTTTATTATGGATTTGGTGCTGAAAATGATTTTGAAGCACGTAATGTCGAAAAAACAACAGAGGGTACAACATTTGATGTTTTTGTTCGTAATGAGTTTTATAGCACTTTCTTTATTCCGTTATTTGGTGATCACGCGGTATTAAATACTTTAGCTGTCATTACACTTTGTCAATATGAAGGTATCTCACCAGAGATTATTCAAGAGCGTCTGAACACATATAAAGGTGTAAAAAGACGTTTCACAGAAACGAATATTGGCAATAATGTATTAATAGATGATTACGCACACCATCCAACAGAAATTCGTGCGACGATCCAATCAGCTCGTCAAAAGTTTCCTGAACGTGAACTTGTAGCTATTTTCCAACCGCACACATTTACACGTACACAAGCATTTTTACAAGACTTTGCTGATAGTTTGAGCCTTGCAGACACAGCCTATTTATGTGATATATTCGGTTCGGCAAGAGAGACACAAGGTGCCCTTTCAATTCAAGATTTAGCTTCACTGATTGAGGGAAGTGCTGTGATTACTACGGAAGGCATTGATGTGTTAATGAAGCATGAAGGCGCTGTATTTTTATTTATGGGTGCTGGGGATGTCCATAAATTCCAAGATGCTTTTGAAAAATTGCTAAAATGATTCACAACAGTTTTATATGGCAATAGGATAGTGTAACGTATCGGCACAAGTAACAGTCCCTGCTTCTAAAAGTGACAAAATTACTTCTAGCCGTAATGATAGAACAACGAAACAGCTTAATCCGCAAGGGATAAGCTGTTTTTTCTCAAAAATGAGAAGGAATTCAGTTTTTTTTGTCGAAGATAGGGAAAGTAATAGTAATGTAATTCTTACTAGCGGGAGGTCTTTGTATGGAAGTTATTTTGTATATTGCTGCAATTATTGCGGCGATCGGTTTTTTAGTTTTATGTGTGAGCATCGGTATGACGTTATTTTCACTCAAATCGATTCTTAATAGTTTAGCGGGTACTTTAAGTGGCATCGAGGGACAAATGGAAGGTATTACACGCGAAACGACTTCTTTATTATCCAAAACAAATAGCTTAGCTGAGGATATTCAAGATAAATCTAAACAGTTAAATTCTGTTGTTCATGCAGTCAAAGGAATTGGGGACTCTGTGAACGGTTTAAATACTTCGGTACAGCAAATTACTTCATCTAT
The DNA here is from genome assembly GCF_049058285.1 of Lysinibacillus sp. UGB7. NCBI lineage: Bacteria > Bacillati > Bacillota > Bacilli > Caryophanales > Bacillaceae > Lysinibacillus > Lysinibacillus sp. UGB7. The sequence continues at coordinate 4,434 of NZ_JBMGUV010000021.1, read as the reverse complement.
CTCAAAAAATATTGAGCAAAATGAAGAAAAAATTGCACAGGTTGTTCAATGGAGTAATGTTGCAATGGGCATTGCAGATAAGTGGAAGAAGCGTAAAATAATCGATCAAGCTCAAGAAGTTGTGCAAGAAGACCCATATTCTTACGAAACAATATATGAGGACAAGCCGAAAAGAAAATGGGGTCGTAAAAAATAATTATTATTTGGATGGCATTTACCTGCTATCTGAATAAAAATAAAGCCTCATGCGTATGTTTATTTGTCGGACACAAGAAATGCTGGCATAAATACGCCAAGGCGCAATAGATAAATGGGGAGGAATTGTAGCATGACAACTCAAAAACCGAATTTTAATGAAGTGAAAGAACAACAATTAGAAAGTTCATTGCCACAGCTTTATCATTCACAAGAATCAATCTATGAAGAGGAGCGTGTGAACATGAAAGATTTTGTCATTGGCGCATTAGTTGGAGGTATTGTAGGGGCTGCTGCAGGCTTATTACTAGCTCCGAAACCAGGCAAAGATTTACGTAGTGATGTGGCTGTACAAGCTGTTAACTTAAAAGATAAGAGTGCGGATTTATCATTAACAGCTAAAGATAAAACTGTTCAGTTATCAAAACAAATTCAAGAGCAATCTACACAATTGGTAGAAAAAGTAAAAACATTGAAATCTGCAAAGGTGCCAACTGTTTTTGACGATGGTACTGTTTCGTTTGAGGGTGAAGAGCCACTTGAAGACTTCACCGATAAGTCAGATGCCAAAGCAGAAGACGCTGTAGAACAGGCTGTTGAAGATAAAGCTGAGGAAGTTCGTGCATAAATTTAACTAAAAAGGGGTACCGTACGTCATAACAAAGACGTATGGTATCCCTTTTTTCATTACAATGATAGGTGAGCTTCTTCAAGTAATATTTCTAATTTATCACCACCGAAGATTTCCGTGTCAAAACTTGCGGGCTGACCATTTCGGAGGATCGTAAAGTTGCCCTTAAATGTAGTTGGGAGTTGCCAGCTTGAGAAACGAAACACATCTTGATAAATCCAACGACTTTGATCTTTCTCTTTAAACGAAATTGTTGCTCCATTTGGCACTGTAGAAAGTGCTGGTATGATAACTTGATTGACAAACACTTCATGGGCCGTCTTATGTAGCTCTAAAATTTCTTTTTGAAAATGAATAATGATTTTATCCTCGAGTAAAATATTCATCTGATCAGCGATTCGTTGAACAGTCGGTAATGCTTGTTGCTGGAATTTAATAACATCGCCATTATGGACTGCATATGACAATTTGCATGGTTTATCATTTATCAATAAAGAGGGCGAAAACTCTGGTAAATACAGTGGCTTACCGTCAACATGAATATAATAAGATTCAAATCGTTTTAGTAAATCCCAATTATTTGTAAATTTAAATACGTTTTCGACTGTCTCAGCAATTTCAAAGGCAATAACGTCACGATCATTTAATACGCTATCGAGTGATGCTGGTGCACCATTGACAGTAATTTTTGGTTCAATAACATACTTTGTATCATGAATGGTAACTGTTTTGATCGCTGCATCATCAACAATATCTCGAACTGTCGCTTGTGCAGTTTGACCGTCCTGACCTTCTATCAATTGGATTGCATCGCTCGTTTTAATAGTGGTTTTAGTTGAGGCCTGTTGACCATTAACTAAAATTTGTGCTGGTTGTCCGTGGCCACCTGGTATGAAAATATCCTGTCCATTGACACTTACCGATAAACCATGACCGGGCTTGCCATACAATTGTTTGGCACGAATGTTGGCAGCTAAAAATGCGTCTCCAACTGTCATTTCCTTTAACTCAAATAGGCGTACAACTTGCTCATTAACAGTTAAACTCATATATTGGATGGGCATTTTCTTTGCGGCAATTGCAATACCAATAGGTGTGACTAATTCAGGTGAAGGCTTTATATGTTCTTCTTTTGTTAAGTTTTGTATTGCGTCAACACCACGTACCGCAATACGATTTGTAGGCAAATCGAGCACAAGACCAAGTTCTGTTGTAAGATCTGGAGTTAAACTCCCTCCGCCTACAAGCATGACTGCTTTTGGGGCAGTTCGATTGTTGAGACGTAAGATTTCTTCCCCAATGGCTTTTGCAAGTTGTTTAACAGCAGGTTCAATGGCTTTTAACACCTCGGCTTTTGCAAAATATTGATCAAAGCCTAATATATCTTGAATTAATATTTCGTCTTCAGTTTGTAGTTGACGCTTAGCCGTTTCTGCTACTGGGAAGTCTAGTAAATAATGGTCACTAAGGGCTTCCGTAATTTCATCACCTGCTGTTGGCACCATTCCATAGGCCACAACTGTACTTTTATCAGTAATCGCAATATCAGATGTCCCAGCGCCAATATCGACGAGCGCAACATTAAGGCGACGCATCGTTGGCGGAATTAGCACATTGATGGCAGCAATCGGCTCTAGTGTGAGTGCTTCCATTTCTAAATTGGCGCGTTTTAGTGCTGCAATGAGAGATTCCACCACTACGCGTGGTAAGAAGGTTGCAATCACTTCGATTTGTGCCTCGTCGCCTTGCTGATCGAGAAGACTACCAATTTCCTCACCATCAAGTCGATAATAAAGGACAGAATAGCCTACACAGTAATAGTGGCTCGTTTTTGCATCCTCTTTCTGCTGTAAAAGTTGCTGTTGTGCCTGTTGAACGGCTTGTAATTCTAAACGGCTAATATCTTCTTCTGTAAAAATAGGCCGATTGCGTATACTAATTGTCACACTCGCTTGTTCAGTTTTTAATGAACGACCGGCAGCAGCTACATTCACCTTTGTTAAAGGACCATGCTGTTCTTCCAGCTCATGTTTAATTTCATTGATTAAGTCTGCCACATACATGACATTATGTATTTGACCATCCACCATGGCCCGCTCTTTATGCTCTTTTACTAAAATATCCTGTACGTGATAATGGTCGTTATTTTCTACTAAAATAATGCCGACAACAGAACGTGTACCGATATCAAGCGCAAATAATTTTGAACTCAATGTAATCGCTTCCTTCCTTGATATATCTCAAAATAATTTAGCGAGTTGAAGCGCTAAATTAAAAATGCGTGACATTCTGAACAACATTGATTATAATAATGCTAATATCTAAAAATGTAACATACATTTCAGAGTTCTGAAAGTGTCTGTCATGGGAGAGGAGCAAGAAGCATGAGCCAGAAAGATTTAGAAAGCTTACGTAGTCAAATTGACGGATTAAACTTAGAAATTCTTCGTCTAATTAACGAACGTGCAGCAGTAGTAGATGAAATCGGTAAAATTAAAGAAAAACAAGGTGTGAATCGTTATGATCCACTGCGTGAACGACACATGCTTGATCTGATTAAAGAACATAACAACGGACCATTAAACCAAATGACGGTTGATTATATTTTTAAACAAATCTTCAAAACAGCACTAAAACAATTAGAGGCAGATAAAAAGAAAGAATTACTTGTATCTCGTAAGAAAAAATCAGAAGATACAATTATAAATATCAACGGTGAACTAATTGGCAAAGGAAAACCATCTTTTGTATTCGGTCCTTGTGCTGTTGAATCATACGAACAAGTAGCCGCTGTAGCAGAGTCTATTAAGGCGAAAGGCGAAAAACTTATTCGCGGTGGTGCATATAAACCGCGTACTTCTCCATATGACTTCCAAGGTCTTGGTTTAGAAGGACTTAAGATTTTAAAACGTGTATCTGAAGAATATGGTTTAGGTGTAATTACTGAAATTGTCACACCAGGTCATTTAGAAGAAGCACTAGAATATATTGATGTTATCCAAATTGGTGCACGTAATATGCAAAACTTCGAATTATTAAAAGCAGCGGGTGCAACGAACAAGCCTGTCCTTTTAAAACGTGGGTTAGCGGCAACAATTGATGAGTTCATTCATGCAGCAGAGTATATTATGTCTAAAGGAAATGAAAACATCATCCTTTGTGAACGTGGTATTCGTACGTACGAAAAAGCGACACGTAATACATTAGATATCTCAGCTGTACCAATTTTAAAACAAGAAACGCATTTACCGGTATTTGTAGATGTAACGCATTCAACTGGTCGACGTGATTTATTATTACCATGTGCGAAGGCAGCAATTGCTATCGGTGCAGATGGTGTAATGGCAGAGGTGCATCCAGATCCATCTGTAGCACTGTCTGATTCACAACAACAAATGGATATTCCGACATTCGATGCTTTCTACGAAACACTACAAAAATTCATGAAAAATCATGAGATCCATGCTTAATTTTTAATGTCATGATTTTAAAACCGTTTGTCATTTTTGACAGACGGTTTTTTTGTATTCTTTGAAAACCCCCTGCTATGCGGGGGGTTCCGGAAAGCTTTTAGCTATGGACAAAAAAAAAACTCCAATCGTACAATA